>SCTU01000157.1 GCA_004297315.1 Dehalococcoidia bacterium
GCCGGACCAGCGTCTCGTGCGCATCTTCGACGTGACCGCCGACGCGCTCCGCGCCCTCGCGGCGGAGCGTCCCATGGCCCTTTTGATCGACGACGTCCAGTGGGCCGACGAGGACAGCCTGCGGATGCTTCGCTACCTCGTCCGCAGCCAGGCTGCTGCGCGCATCTTTCTCATGCTCGCGATCAGGCCGGAGGAGACGGCGTCCGTCAACGAGGCGGTCACCTTGATGGCCGACATGGACCGGCTGGGCATGCTGCACCGGCTCAAGGTGGGCCGTTTCTCCAGGGTGGAGTCGATTGAGTTACTCCAGCAGGTGCTGGGCGGCCAGGTGGACGCGTCCACCGCGGCGGTGATGCACGCCCAGGCCGAGGGCGTCCCGTTCATCCTCGCGGAGCAGGCGCTGGCCTATCGTGACGCCAGCCTGGTGCAACAGATCGACGGCGTCTGGACGCTTGCCCGGAATGCCCAGCGGATGCTGCCCTCCGCAGTCCGCACCTTGATCCAGCGGCGCGCGGCCCGCCTCCCCGAAGCGACACGCACGGCCCTCGCCCACGCGGCCGTCCTCGGGCGCAGCGTGAGCCTGATCGACCTCGGCGAGATTGAGGCGCGGCTGATGGGCGAGGCACCGGCAGCCGAGGACCTCGCGGCATCGTTCGCGCCGGCGGTCGCGGCGGGCCTACTCATCCAGCATCCAGACGGTTCGCCCGCCGACTACACCTTCACGCACGAGCAGGTGCGCGAGTACGCAGCGAGCACGCTCCCCCCGCCGCGCCGTCGCGCCATCCACGCCGCGATCGTGGGCATGCTGACGCGCGGCGGCGACCCGCTGCCGGAGAGCCTTCCGCTCCTTGCACAGCATGCCCTCGCGGCCGGGGATGGGGAGCTCACGGCGCGCGCGTCCGTCCAGGCTGCGGAGGCGGCGTTGAAGGCGAACGCGCCCGAGGAGGCGCTCCGCCTCGTCGAACTCGCCCAGCCGGTGGCCTCGCGCGCCCAGGACCGGGTGGCCCTCCTGCTCCTGCGCGACAGCGCGCTTGGCACGCTGCGGCGACCCGCGCAGCGCCTGGAGGCCCTCACCGAACTCGCGGCACTGGCAGAGGCGATGGGCGACACGCATCTGGAGTTCGACGTCATGCTGCGGCGCGCCGCGGCGTTCCGCCTGTCCGAGGACCATGACGTTGCGGCGTCGATCGCCCGACGCGTGAGAGACGAGGCGGCAGCCGCCGGCAACGCGCCAATAGAACTCGCTGCCTGCATCGAGCTCGGCCAGGACCTGATGCGTGCCGACCTCGGCGAGGGGATGACCGTCACACCCACCGAGGCCGACTTCGACGGGGCGTGGGAGGCGTTCAGCCGCGCGGTGGAGATTGCGGAAGCAGTCCAGGACGAGAGCATGGTCGCCGCCGCCACGCGCGAGCTTGGCGTCATTTCGATGTCCCGCGTCCGCGTGGGATTCGTGAAGGCAGTCGAGGCCGGACAGCACCTCGAGATACTCGGCCGCCTCACGGCGGGCGCCACGATCGAAGACATACTCCCCGAGTTGCCGATCGCGCCATTCCACGCGGATGCGTCGGCGCGCTTTCAGCGCGCCCTCGAGATCTACGAGCGACTCGGCGACCGGCAGGGCACCATGGCGACGATCATCGCGATGGCCACGCTCTCCTGGGCGCCGAACATCCACCTACTGGGCTCGCCGGGCCAGATCGAAGAGATCAGACGTTTGGCGACGCGGATGAAGACGATGACGCGCCAGAGCGAGCGCGCCCTCGCCGACGCTCAGATGCTCTTTGGCGCGCATGTCTACGCCCGCGACCGGCTGTTCGCGGACGCGGCGCTCGCGAAAGGGGCCGAGGCGTTCGGCGCGGCCCGTGTGCTCGGCGAGCGCGGCCTCGAGTTCGCGGCCGCAGGCGGGGTCGCACTCCAGCACGCCCAACTTGGGTCAGTCGAAGAGGCCGGCCGCTGGCTGGAGCGCGCGGCCGCCGTGGCCTCCGCCGCCCCCACGCCATTGCGGGCACGGCAAATGGAGGCCTGGCGAGGCGTGGTCTGTGCCGCCGCCGGTGACGCGGCCGGCGCGGAGGCCCACCTCGGACGCGCCGTGGCCCTCGCGACCGAGCACGGCCAGCCGGCCGCACGCTGCGAGATGCTTGCGCTGCGCGCGCTCTCGCTGGCGTGGCTGGTCGCTGAAAGCGACGACGACCGCCTGTCGACGCTTGCGGAGGGTGCGGCCGTGGAGGCCCTGCGCCTGACCGGCACGCTTCCCGGACACCCGCCCTGGGGCGCCCAGGCGCAGGCCGCGCTCGCCCTCGTCCGTTCGGGCCGGGGTGACGAAGTCGGGGCGCTCGAGGCCGGGCGCGCCGCCCTCCGTCTGCTCCATGACGCAGTCCGCGAGGACATTCCCCTGGAGACGATCCTGGCCGCGGCCCGCCCTGTGTTGAAGGACGGCAGCGGCGAAGAACAGGGACCGCTGCTTCAGCAGTTGAGGCTGACGCTCGTGCTCGCGACGCAGCGCATCACGGACGAGGAGGTGCGCGCACGATGGTTTCGCAGCCGGACCGGCCGCGAACTCGTGCGTCTGGCCGGTCCACTTGACGAAATGTCGCACGGCGTCGCGGCCAGTCGTCCGGACGCCGCGCTTGAGCCCGAGGAGCGGAGCCTGCTGAGGCGTGTCACCGAGGGCCGTACGAATGCTGAGATCGCACGAGAACTCGAGATCGGAGAGGACGTGGTCATCCGGCGGCTGGCACTGCTCTTCGCGAAGATCGGCGCGGCGTCGCGCGCGCAGGCGATGACCGTGGCGATTACCGGACAGTTGGTCTAGGCGATGCTCCAGACACGCATTGACCGGCATCGCTGCATCGGCGCAGGAAACTGCATCGCCATCGCACCTACGGCATTTGACTGGCTCCCGGGCGAGATTCTGAAGGTCGCCGTGGCCGACACGAGTAGCGTCGAGGAGGAACTGCTGCGGCAGGCCGTGCTCTCCTGTCCCACGCAGGCGATCACGCTCGAGGACCTTGAGGACCTGCTCCCCTGGCAGCTGCGAGGCACCCAGACCGCCGAGCCGAGGCGGGTGGTCAAGACGTTCATGTTCACCGACATCGTGAAGTCCACGGCCCTGGTCGAGGCGATCGGCGACGAGGCGTGGGAATCGCTGCTTCACTGGCACGACCAGACGCTGCGCTCTCCGTTTGTCGCGTTCAAAGGCCGGGAAGTCGTCTCCACCGGCGACGGCTTCTTCATCGGCTTCGACAGCCCGGACGCGGCGATCGACTGTGCGATCGCGATCCAGCGCAGCCTCACCGAGCACCGTCGCGACCACGGGTTCGCGCCTCAGGTGCGCATCGGCCTGCATGCGTCCGCGGCGACCGAGGCGGAAGGAAACTTCCACGGCAAGGGTGTACACGAGGCGGCACGCATCGCCGCCCTGGCCGAGGGCGCGGAGATTCTCGCCAGCCGTGAGACCGCCGGTCAGCGGCCCGACCAATCAGAGCCTCGCACCGTCATGCTGAAGGGCATCGCGAAGCCGATGGAGATCGTCTCGATCGACTGGCGCTAATGGGCGCCGGCCGTTGAGTGAAGGAGCGTCGAATGGTCCCCGTCCGGATCGAGAACAGGGCTCAACTCATCTATCTCCTGACGGAGGCGGCCGAGCTCGAGCACGAGATCCTCTGCTGCTACCTCTTCGCGACCTTCTCGATGAAGGACGACACCAGCGAGGGGATTTCAGCCGAACAACTCGATCTGGTGCGGGACTGGCGGCGCGCCCTGGGCGAGATTGTCGTGCAGGAGATGATCCACCTCTCGACGGCATGCAACCTGCTGACGGCAGTCGGCGGCGCCCCGCAGTTGCGCCGCCCCAACCTACCGACGAGCCCGCGCGCGTACCCACCGGGGTTCGAGTTGCGCCTCGCCCCCTTTAGCGTCGACGCGGTTGACCAGTTCGTCATGTTGGAGCGCCCGGAGGCGCTGGCACGGACCGAGGACTACCGCGCCTCGGCGGTCTCACTCGACTCTCTGGGGGACATCTTTTCGAGCGAACGCAACTTCCAGACGGTGGGCGAACTGTATCGGGGCATCGAGGATGGCATCACCTACCTGTCGCAGAAACTCGGTGAGGCGGAACTGTTTGTCGGGCCTCCCGCCGCGCAGACCGCGGAGCAATTCTTCAGCCTTCCCGGGCTGATCCCGGTGCACGACCTCAAGTCGGCGCTCGCCGCGATCAACGTGATCGTCGAGCAGGGTGAAGGCGCCAGCGCGGACGTCGAGGACTCGCACTACCGCCGTTTCCTGCGGATGCGCGAGGAGTTTGGGGAGGCGCTGAAGGCTGACCCCTCGTTCCTGCCCGGGCGGCCGGTGCTCACGAACCCCTACGCGATGACCCCCACGGACGTCGCCGACGTCGCGGCCGTGAACATGGTCGACGATCCGACGGCGGTCGATCTCTGCAACGTCTTCGACGGCTGCTATGAACTCATGGTGCAGGTGCTCGGCCGGCTGTTCGTCCACGCCGAAGAGGCCGATTCACAACTGACAGTCCTCGCGGATATCGCGGTCAGCCTCATGATCGAAGTGATCCAGCCGCTCGGAAACGCCATCACTGAGTTGCCTGCCGGCCCCTCGCACCCGGGGCTGCGGGCCGGCCCCAGTTTCAGGTTGTCGCGGGGAGCAACCGTCCCGGCGCACGCGGAGGCCGCGCGACGCGTCTTCTACGAGCGACTCACCGAACTCGCGCGATACTGCCGGTTCTTGCAGATGCGCCCGGACGCGCCGCGCATCCTCGACAGCACTCGCGAGGCCCTCGACCGCTACGCGCTCGCGCTGATCCCCGCTTGACCGCCGAGTCAGGCGCTGGCGCTCAGGCGCTGGTTCGTATCGACCAGGCGCTGCGCGACGAGCTGGAGCATCCGCACGGCCAGTTCGGGTTCCCGTCGGAGGAAGGCGAGGAATACCCAGCGGTCGATCCCGATGCACGTCGTCTCCTCGATCGCGACGACCGAGGCGGTGCGCTTCCAGTCGCCCAGCAGCGCCATCTCTCCAAAGGGCTCGCCGGGGCCGAACGTCGCCAGCACCTGCGGACGGTCAGGCAACCCGCGGACCACCTCGACGCGTCCGGAAACGACGACGTAGCAGCCGTTACCGGTGCGGCCTTCCTCGACGATCACTTCGTCCGGACGGAACGTCCTGCGGAAGCACAGTGCCTGGAGGGTCTGCAAGGACACGGCAGGCAGGCCGGAGAACAGCGGCACATGGGCCAGGGCGACTTCCGCCTCGACAGCCGGCGTTGGCGAAGCCGCTGCCGGCGCGGCGGCTGCTACCGCGGGCGAGGCCGGCTGCTCGACCGCTTCCGCGGCTTTTTCGATGATGTCGAGCCTCAGTTCGCCGTCGACGATCTCGACCTTGAACGTGGAGAGGGGCATCTTCGCGGGCCCGCGCAGGACCGCGCCGGTCGTCACGTCGAACTGGCTCCCGTGGCAGCCGCAACTGACCACGGTGCCCGCGAGCGTCCCCTCCGAGAGGAGGCACTGGCGATGCGTGCAGTAGTCGTCGAACGCATACAGGGTGCCGTCGACATTCGCGACCGCGACGGGCTGCCCGTCCATCTCGACGGAGACCGTCGTGCCGGGCGCCACATTGCCAAGGCCCTGCCCTGTCGTTGTCACTTCGCACTCCGCTTCCTGGTGGCGTGGCGTGTGCCCGACCGCGTCAGAATTGTACGTGCTGCAGAAGGCCGCCGGACGCCGTTGCGGCCACCGACCGTGGGGGCGTCGTGCTGCAGGGCGCCGGCTGCGGCCCGACACGCGATGGGATGACGCGCCATGCGATTTCTCTTTCTCGCCGACATGCAGATCGGGGCATACGCGTCGTTCAGCGGGCTCACCGAAGCGGACGTCGCACGCCTGGCCGTGCAGGGTCTGAAGGTGCGCGCCGCGCCGAAGTCGTACAGCCTGGAGTGGGACATCCGCCGTCTGGACGCGGCAATCGTTGTCGCGAACCGGCTACGGCCGGACCTCGTCATCGTCGGCGGCGACATGGTGAACGACGCTGCGGACGCAGCGCAGCGTGATGCCTTCTTCCAGGCCATCGGCCACCTCGACCCGGACATACCAATACGCTGGGGGCCTGGCAATCACGACGTCACGTATGACTGGAGTGCGCCAACGGTCGAAAGCCTGAGGCAGTACCGAGACCGTTTCGGCCCCGACTATTACGCCTTCGACCACGGCCCCGCCGCGTTCGTGGTGTGGAATACAGCCGTGGCCTTCGACCCGACACTCGTCCCCGGCGAATGGGAGGCACAACTGGCTTTCCTCGAGATTGCGCTCGAGGGCGCCGCGGCGCACGGGCGTCAGCCCATCCTCATCGGCCACCACCCGCTGTTTGTGGAGACGCCGGACGAAGCAGATACATACTGGAACATCCCCACCGCCCGCCGCCGCCCGGTCCTCGACCTCATCCACCGGTTTGGCGTCCGCATCGGGCTCGCCGGACACCTGCACCGCGGCGCGTGGGCGCGTGACGGCGCCTTCGAGATGGTGACATCGGGGCCGGTGGGCTACCCGCTTGGCGACGACCCGTCGGGCTTCCGCGTGGTCGAGGTCACGCCTGAAGGCATCGCCCACGCCTACCACGCGCTCGACGTACTGGACGGCGACTAATCTCGGACGGCGTGGTTCAGAAGAGCGTGTCCCACTGGTTTGCGACAGTGTTCAACGCCATCAGCAAGGCTCGGTCGTCATCCTCATGCACACGGATGATGGTGTCCGGCACGCGAATCGTGTGTTGCGTACCGTCGCGGAAGCGCACACGTCGTGCGGCCGTCGCCAGGAAGATCTGCGCTTCCTGTGGCGACAACTCGTTTGTGTCAGGGTCGCTCACCATGAACTTGAAGGTTGGCGTCACCTCGCCCGTCAGGTCGTCGAAGATCCACGACACCGTCGTCTCCGGACTGGTGTCGAAGGTGAAGCAGCCGCCGCTCTCCACCGGGCGAGCCGTGCATCGCCGGTCGGTCCGCGCGGCCCAGTCCTCCAGGAGCGGGACGACCATCTCGTCCCACGTCTGACGCGTCGCCGGGTTCGCTGTGTCGAGGACGAACCGGATCTTGCGGATGCGCGGGTTCTCAAGGGCCGGCTCGAGGAAGTTGCGGAAGCCCTCCGGGTAGCAGATGCCGCCCAGGGGCACCTTGAACCAGTACATCATGCCCGCGCCGTGTTCTGCGAAGTCGCGTCCGTCGCGGGCCACCGCTTCCCATGGAGCGATGATCTGCGGTGCGCGGACCGCTGCCGGGCTCGGTGCCGTCGCGGTGGCGGCCGGTGGTGTCGGGGACGCGTCGATGCCGTACGGCACCGGGTCTCCGTGCAGTTCCGACATTGGGGCAACGACGTTCGCGTTGTACGGCTCGAATATCTCAAGGGGTGGCTCGCCTGGCTTGACTCGGTACCAGCCGTGCTCTTTCCAGGCGAACCGCGTCTTCGTGATCCAGCTGAACGCATCCAGGTAGACGCTGCGCGTGCAGCAGACGTGCCCGCCGTCCGCGAGCTGACTCGCGCGCGCCGCCCAGTCCACGTGGCGGCCGAAGACGTCTGTGATGCGGGCACCATCCGATTCGAAGCGCACCTCGCCGAGGTCCATGCCGATGCGGACGCTCAGGTGGGAGTGGTGGTGGAGTCGTTCCTGGATCTCGGCCGAGCGCTCGATCGCGACCGAAGGACGCCAGAACAGCGCCAGGAGGCCGTCGCCGGTCGACTTGATCACCTGCCCTTCGCCGTCGCGGGTGATGATCTCCGTCACAAGGTCGTCGTGCTCCTTCCGCAGGCGCTGGAACGCTGCCTCGTCGACGGACCTGGACATCTCCTCTTTCATCGCCATCGAGCCGCGAATGTCGTCGAACCAGATGACGAAGACGCCGCTACCCTCCCGCGGGAGCCGGCCGGCCTGCAGGGGCAAGAAGCCGTCACGGTCATGAGCGGCTCTAGGCGAGGCATTCTCGGAAACCATGCCGCGCATTCTAGCCGAGCGCGCCGAACACCCTCACTCAGCGCGCCCCTCGGCGCGTATTGCATACAATTTCAAACGTCCGGCGGCCTGCGAAAGTCCGACCGGCCGAGCGCGCCTGCACCTGGCCGGCAACTCAAGCCGGCGTTCGAGCGGGCTCCTGCTTCCAGACTGCATCCGTCTTCGCCGCCATGATGAAGTCATTCTTGTGCAGGCCGCCGATGCTGTGCGTCCACCAGGTGACGGCCACCTTGCCCCACTCCGTCAACAGGGCGGGGTGGTGCCCCTCCTGCTCCGCGATCGCACCGATCCGATCGGTGAACGCGAGGGCGCGGGCGAAATCGGGGAACGTGAACACTCGGCGCAGGCGGCGCTCACCGTCCTCCTCGAACACCTGCCACTCTGGGATTTCCGCCGCGAACCTTCGCTGCTCGTCCGGCGTCACCTGCGGCGAGCCGGGACCGCATGCTTCGCACCGGGCTGTTGCCAGTTCCCCTGCCATTTGCCATCTCCTTCCTGTCCGCCCCCGCGGACACTCCGGACGGCGGACGCAGTCGGCTACCTCCTCATCATGAGACGAGTTGTTCCGCAACGAGTCATCCCGGGGGCTGCGGGCCTCGCAAAAGCATCCACATGCGCCCAGTGCCCGCCGGTGCGTGAACCTGGTTCAGGTCGTGGCCGTCCGATTTGAGGGCCCGGTAGCTCCGTTCTGGGGCCCAGGTTTCATTCGACGACCAACCGGCCTTCCATCCCTACCTGCTGGTGACCGGCCACGGTGCAATAGAACACGTACTCGCCGGGTCGCTTCGGTGAGAACGTGATCTCGGCCCTCCGGCCGGGGCCCGCCGCGACGTGTACGCCACTGCGGTGCGCGTCTGTGTCCCCGGCATGGCGCTCGGAATGCTGCGTCTCCAGCACCGTGGCGGGCATCCCCTCGACTGTCCAGTCGTGGAGGACGTTGCCGTTGTTTTGAAGATGGACGGTCACACGGCGGCCCGCCTGGACGCGGATCTCCCGAGGCTGGAAGGCGAACTCCTCCGCGAACACCGCTACAGCGCTCGGGTTGTGGTCCGTGCTGGTGCAACCTGCGACCACGGCAAGCACGGCCAATCCGCTGATCAGGATTCGGCGGGACCAGGTCGGCACGTTGGGCGCCCTTCCGCCGATGGTCTGACCACCGCCCCCGCGGCGCGCTCTCGATGCGGCAAAGCGGATGCCTGCAGTGGGCCGTGGCCACGGCCCGAGTCACGTGGCGACGGCGATATCGAGCAGGCGGTGGCGATCGCGGTCGCCCGCCACGCGCGAGTCGCTAGCGCACGCGGCCGCGGGCCTCCGACCTGCCGCTCATGCCGTGCTTGAGAGCGAGGAACGTCTGTGCCACCTGCCAGCCATTGTTCAGCCCGCCGATGAGGTCGTCGGCCGAAACGCGGACATCCTCCAGGTAGACCGTGTTCTTGGGGCCGCCGGCCTGGAGGATCTCCATCGGGACGGCGCGGATCCCGGGCAGGTGGCCAGGGATCATGAACCACGAAAGGTTGCGGTAACGATCTTCCTCTGGGCCCGTCCGTGCGATGGTCCAGAGGTATTCGGCCTGCCGCGAGCCCTGCACCCATGTGTTCACGCCGTTGAGGATGAAGTCGTTGCCATCCTGCCGCGCGGTTGTGGAGGCCGAGGCGAAGTTCGAACCACCCTCCGGGCTCGTGGCGAGCTGCCACGTCACCGCATCCCCTCGGATGATCCGGGGAAGGATCCGATGTCTCTGCTCGTCGTTGCCCCAGACGGCGATGCACTGCCCTGCGAGCGCCCCGCCGCCGTCGGGGAAGGGCGGCAGGCCGAGGTCGTAACGGTCGAGTTCCTGCGCGATGACCACGGCGGAGTCGCCGGACATACCGCTTCCGCCGTAGTCCACGGGCGCCGTCGGGTAGAGCCACCCCCGAGCGCCCAACTGCCGGCCGAGGGCGCGGAGCAACTGGTAGTTCTCCTCCGAGTCCCGGTCACCTTCGATGCGCGGGACGTGCGCGCTGAGCCACTCGCGGACCTCACGGCGGAACGCCTTCTGCAGATCCGTGTTGTCCATGGAGAAGTCCATGCGTACCTCCGCTGTTGCGCGGCCCGAATGTAGCGCACGCGGCGCGGCGCTGCCGGGGGCGATTCAGCCTGCTTCCCGGACTGCCCCGTCTGACTGGGCCGTCGTATGCGGGGTCGCCGGACTGGCGCGGAATCACCGTGCCTATCTTAGCGCGGCGGCGTCATGCGCTGGACGAGGGATTACGGCGCCTCGCGGACGCGCCTGTCCAGCGCTTTGGCGAACGCCTGGGTGCCTAGCCGGCCGCCGACGTCGCGTGTGCGCAGGTCGGGCTGAGCCAGCATCTCGTCCACCGCGACCTCGATCGCGCGCTCCGCACGGGCGAACTCATCACGTCCATGACGTCGTGCCAGCCAGCCGAGAAGCATCGCCGCCGACAGGATCAGCGAGGACGGATTCGCGACGTCCGTACCTGCGATGTCCGGGGCCGAGCCATGCTGCGCCTGTGCCATGCAATGCGCATCTCCCGCGTTGATCGAGGCGGCAAGCCCGAGGCTGCCGGCGAGTTCGGAGGCCTCATCGGAGAGGATGTCGCCGTACATGTTCGTGGTCACCACCACGTCGTACCGCGCCGCGTCACGCACCAGCAGCGCGGCCATCGAGTCGACCAGTTGCTCCTCGTACGTCACGTCCGGGTACTCCGCCGCGACCTTCCGTACCTGTGCCAGGAACAGCCCCTCGGTGACGTGAAGCACGTTCGACTTGTGGACGGCAGTCACCCCTCGGCGGCGCGTCGCGGCCAGCGCGAAGGCCGCGCGCGCGATCCGCTCTGAGGCGTGCGCGGTAATCTTTCGCACCGAAAGGGCGATGTCCGAGGTGGGCATGAATTCCCCGATGCCCTGGAACATGTTTCGGTCCGCGTAGAACCCCTCAGTGTTCTCGCGCACGATCACGAGGTCCATCGGCGTGCGGCCCCAGTGAGGGATCCCCTCGCGCGAGCGGGCAGGGCGGATATTTGCGTAGAGGTCCAGGCAGATCCGGAGCTCGCCTGACGGGTTGATCCCGCCCTCCGCGCGCGGCGGATAGTCCTGGTGCGAGACCGGGCCGAGGATCACTCCGCTGGCCGCACGAGCCGCCTCGACCACCGAAGCCGGAAGTGTTGTGCCGGTGCGTTGAAGGCTCTTGAGGCCGATCTCGTACTGCGTGAACTCAAGCCCCAGGCTGAACCGCTGGTCCGCCGCATCCAGCACGGCAAGCGTGGCTTTGATGATCTCCGGACCGACACCGTCACCGGGGAGTACGACGATCTGCACGCCTGGACCTCTTCAGGCTGACGCTGGGGACGAGCGCAGCGCAGCATACCGCCTCGTTTCCCGCACCCGCCAAGGATCACCTGGCGCTACCGTGTGCTCGCGTCTCCGCGGCGCCCAAGGAGGAGACTCGCTTGCTCGTCACCGACGCGCAGATCCACGTGTGGGAGGTGGACCGGCCCGATCGCCCGTGGCCCCAAACGCCGCGGAACCGCCCCCAGCGCGAGGGCGGGTTCAGCGCGGCGGAGGCGGTCGCGGCGATGGACGGGGCCGGCGTCGCGCGTGCTGTGATTGTACCGCCGACGTGGATCGGCGAGGACAATTCGACCGCCATCGAAGCAGTCGAGGCCTACCCGGGCCGGTTTGCCATCATGGGGCGGTTCGACCCCGACGCGCCCGACGCCCCAGGGCGCCTCACCCGCTGGAAGCAGCAGCCAGGCATGCTCGGCATCCGCCTCACGTTCAACGCGCGGCCGACGCTGTCTCAACTGGACGACGGTTCGCTCGAATGGTTTTGGTCGGCGTGCGAGCGCGAGCAGGTTCCGCTGATGATGTTGCTGCGCGGGCAGCCGGAGAAGGTCCAACCGATCGCGGAGCGCCACCCCGACCTCACGATCATCCTCGACCATATGGCGCTCGACCTCGACCACGAAGGCAGCCTCCGGGCATGGGACTCAGTCGGCCGTCTGATCGAGTTGGCTCAGCACCCGAGGGTGTTCGTGAAAGTGAGCTCGGTGCCGAACTTCTCCGCGGAGCCGTACCCGCATCGCGACGTTCACCCGTCCCTTCGGCGGCTCTACGACGCGTATGGCGCGAGGCGGCTCTTCTGGGGGTCGGACATCACGCGGCTCCACGGGAGTTACATCGATTGCCGCCGGCTCTTCACGGAAGGACTCGACTTCCTCACGTCAGAGGATCGCGAGTGGATCATGGGGAGAGCCCTCTCGCAAACGCTTGGCTGGGCCGAGTAAGGCCCGATCCGATCGCCGCCGCATTCCGCCGAGCGAATACCGCGCTTTCGCTTGCCTTCCTCGCTGTTACGTTGATCTCCACGCCCCCGATGCAGTTCGAGAGCGGGGACTCCCGTTGCCGCACCCAGGAGGCCCGGCGGGCGTGCAGAAGGTGCTGATGGCGCTTCGCATGGGCCTCGGTCGCGACGAAGCCGAGGAAGCTACCAAGCCGGTCAACTAGTCGCCGCCGCCACATCGAGGCCCTCCGACAGTTCGCTTGGCGGGCCTCGTTGTTCTTTCTAGTCAGACCGCAGCGCGGCGTTCGACTCGAATGGCCCGGTATCCTTCACTCCAAGCCGATCGCCCCAAAGCGGTGGCGACTGGATGTTCGATGGACGCAGAGAGAAGGGTCACACCATGCCTGAGAACCGCGAGGAAGAAGACGACGAGGCCGGCGGCCTGTTCGGGCTGATGACATCTCTCGACCTGGACGACGTGGTCGAGGCCTTCGTCGGAAGCCTGCTCGCCGGCCTCGTCCTTCTCCTCATCATCCGAGCGAGGCACAGGCGCGAAACCCGGTAAAGACGAAGGCCCGCGTTTGAGCGGGCCTTCGTGGTGCTTCACATGGATGGCGCTACGTGCCTCGCATACGCGGGTCGAGTTCGTCGCGGAGCGAGTCGCCGAACATGTTGACCGCGAACACGAGGCTCGAGATCGCAAACCCGGGGAGCAATGCCAGACGCGGGTTCGTCTGGAAGTACGCCTGCCCGGAACCCGTCAGCATCACCCCCCAGGATGGCGTGGGTGGCTGCGCGCCAACGCCGAGGAAGGAGAGCGACGCCTCGGTCACCACGGTCACGGCGACCGCGTAGGAGATGAGGACGATCATCGGCGCCATCACGTTCGGCAGGACGTGCCGGAACATCACCCGGTTGTCCGTCGCGCCCAGGCTCTGCGCCGACAGGATGAATAACTCCTCGCGCACCGATAGCACCGAACCGCGGATCACCCGGAGCGGGCGCGGCACCGAGAGCACGGCCAGCACCCAGAATCCCTTCCAGATGCCCGCCCCCAGGATCGCGACGAGCGCCACCGCGAGGACTAGCAGCGGCAACGTCTGCACCGCGTCCACCACGCGCTGGAGGATGAGGTCGAACTTGCCGCCGAAGTAGGCGGACATCAACCCCAGCGTCCCGCCGATCGTCATCGAGAATGTCGTCACGCCCACGCTGAACATCAGCGAGAGCTGGGCACCCTTCATCAGCCGGCTGAACACGTCGCGGCCGTACTCGTCCGTGCCCAGCAGGTAGTAGCGCGTGCCGTCACGGGAGGACGAGCCCATCGGCAGGAGCCGGTCGGCACCGTGCACCGCGGTCGGGTCGTATGGAGTGAGCAGCCCGAACGCCGCACCGAGGGCGATCAGGACAACGAGGACACAAAAGATCCCCGCTACGAAGCCGAACGTCCGCTTGCGGGCGAAGCGCTTGATCCACGCCCACGACCGCGCAAACCCGCTCGGCTCGTGATAGGCCGCGGCGCCTACCCGGACCGATGGTGCTGCTGATGCCATGTGTCCCCTCAATTCCCTCTGGAGAGGTCGATCACGAGTACCGGATGCGCGGGTCGAGCCAGGAGTAGGAAAGGTCGACCAGCAGATTGATGACCAGCGTCACGGTGACCAGCAGCAACAGGATCCCCTGGACCAGGGGATAGTCCCGCTGCGGGACCGCATCGATGAACGCGCGTCCCATCCCACTCACCGACAGCGCACGCTCGACCACCACGGAGCCACCGATAGTGATCGTGATCTGGAAGCCAAGCAGCGTGACTACCGGGATCAACGCGTTGCGGAAGGCGTGCTTCAGGATGACCGTGCTTTCCCGGAGGCCCTTGGCGCGCGCCGTCCGGACGTAGTCCGCCCGGATCGTCTCCAGCATCGTCGTGCGGATCAGCCGCATGTTCTGCGCGGACAGCGCTGCGCCGAGGATGAAGGCGGCGGGCAGGAACTGCTGGGCATGCCCGACTGGATTCTCGAACAGTGATTGGCGAGTCTGCGGCGGGAACCACCCGAACCAGCGTGCGCCGTAGATGATCACGAGCGTCGCGAGGAAGAAGTTGGGGATCGAGATCCCCAAGATCGACACGCTGCGGCCGAGGTAGTCCATCCAGGTATTTTGCTTTACCGCCGACAGCACCCCGACCGGCACCGAGATCAGGATGCCGATGATGATCGAGATGCTGCCAAGTTCGAGCGACGTGGGAAGCGTGCGCTTGATCACCTTGAGCACGGGCTCGTTTTGCCAATACGACTGTCCCCAGTCACCGGAGAGGATGCCGCCCATCCAGCGGAAGTATTGGATGTAGGCCGGCTTGTCGAGCCCAAGCTCCACGCGCCACCGTGCGATCTGCGCCTGGTCGGCGCCGCGCGCTTCGGCCATCTGCGCGGTGATGAAGTCGCCGGGCATTAGCCGCAGCAGCCCAAATGTGAACATCGACATCACGATGAGCGTCGGCACCATGAAGACCAGGCGCCGGATCAGATACCTCTGCACGTTGGCCTGCCCCCTTGCTCACGCCCTCAAGATGCCGCACACAGGCGTCTACGTATACCACACGTAGCGGGTCGTTCCAGCCTTGCGGCGCCCCTATCACAACACTGATACACACCGTTGGACGTAGTACGTTTGCGTCTCTGTCAAAGATTCAAGCCTCTCGCGCGCGGCGGGCGCGTTGCTGATCCCGGTAATGATGCGAGATCAGCGCGCCATACGGCGTTGTCCGTTCTTTCGCGGACCGCTCCGTCCAGAATTGCTCCTGCCGCGCGACGAACGAGTGCACCTCCGCCTCGGTCGCCGGCGTGAGTTCGACGCTCTCGCGGCGGACAAACATCACCTGTCCAACCGGCGCTCCGCCGCTCGCGACCAGGACGTCTCCCGGTTGCATCGAATACCGGAACTCGGTGTTCTGGGGATACCAGTCAGTCTCAATCCGCGCGGTCAGCACCGGAATGTGCGGACGGGCAGGCTCGTTCAGCACGCCGAAGTAGACCGTGTCCCACCCCTCCGGGGTCACGAAGTCGAATGCGCCGCGGATCCCGACGCCCCCGGCGGGCGCGTCCAAATTCGTAATGAGGGCATCGATCAACTCGAGTGCGGCTGCTTCGTCCAGCCCGGACTCGCGGTCCACGTAGCGGATGTCTCGCACCTCTGCGCCGCCTGCGCCCGCGGCGGGCCGGACCTCGGCCGCGAACAGCACCTTCGGCTGCTGGCCCCCGCCCGGATCACGCAGCAGGGTGAACTGATACAAATTTTCGACGCGGTAGCGGATCTGGAGCGCTTCCCGTTGCTCCAGCGGCGGAAACACCAGAAAGCCCATCCGGTTGGCGTCCTCGACCACGGGACAGAGCCGGGCGTGTTCGGGGAGGGAGGCTCGGCGGCCGTCCGGTTCCGGAATGCGGCCGACGCCGGGTCGCCGCAGGTTGGGGACAAGCGAGACACGCATCCGTAGGCCCTCATCCGGGCTGTGAGATTCCGGGCATAGTACAGCGTGAGGTAAACGTTATTAGTGACGGGAAAACGCTTGTCACCCCCGATTTGCGCGGCTATCGTTCGCGCACCGTGTGAGGACCCCTGGATTCAAGGGCGACGTGCATCCCGTCCCCCTCGCTAGGCGTATCTCACTCAACTGGCCCCTTCGTGCGGGACGAGACACATTGGGGCCTGCCCAGAGGGAGCACCCAGCGCGCCGAAGCGCGGTGGGTAAGGAGGGACACGTATGGAATCAAACTATTGGACGAGCCGGGTCAGCCGGCGCACGGCCCTGCGGGGGACCGGGGTCGGCCTTGCTGGCCTGGCCGCTGCCGCGCTGATCGGCTGTGGTGGCAAGAAGGACACCGGCCCGGTGACCGGCGAGGCGGAGCGGCTGCAGGACGCCGCCAAGGGCGGCGCCGTCAGCAAGGCTGAAGAGGGCGGCACCCCCGTCCCGAAGGACCAGGTCCGCGTGAAGCCCGGCCTGTACGAAGGCGCAGTGCCGGCGTCGGCAGCCGAGCGCAACCCGAAGGCGAACGCTAAGTACGGCGGCACGCTGAAGATGCGCTACCTCGACCCGCCGCGCATGGACCTCTCGCGCACCCTCTCCTGCACCATCTACATGACCCAGGCGCTCGTCAGCAACAAGTTGACCCGTGCCAAGCTCGGCCCGCTGGCCGACCCGTTCAACATCGAGATCGAACCCGACCTCGCCGAAAAGTGGGAGTCGCCGGACAAGGGCCAGACGTGGATCTTCAGCCTGCGCAAGGGCGTGAAGACGCACAACGTCGCCCCACTCCAGGGCCGCGAGTTCAACTCCGAAGACGTCGCGCAGTCGATCAAGCTCTACCTGGCCGGGTCGCAGAAGGACGTGTTCTCGGACATCACGAAGACCGAGACGCCGGACAAGTACACCGTCAAGGTCACGCTCAACGCGCCCAAGAACGACTTCCCGAAGGAAGTCGCCGCTTGGTCCTACCTCTACATGAAAGAGCTGATCGACAACGAGCAGCTTCGCCAGGAGAAGGCGATGGGCACGGGCCCGTTCATCCAGAAGGAATGGACGAAGAAGCAGCGCTCGGTCTTCACGAAGAACCCGGACTACTTCGAGAATGGCCTGCCGTACGTCGACCAGGTCGAGATGTACGTCCAGGACGACGCCAACGCGGCCCGCGCGGGCTTCAAGACTGACAACTACTTCGACTACAGCGCGCCGGACAAGAAGACGTTCGCGGACACGTTCGCCGAAAACAACGACGACATGGTCGGCCAGACGGCCCCTGTGTCGCGTGGAGCGAACGTCAACGGCTGGCAGTACCAGATGAAGAACCCGATCTTCAAGGACGAGCGCATCCGGCGAGCGCTGTCGCTGGCGTTCGACCGCAAGGACTTTGACCTGGCGAACAACGGCGGGGACAACCAGAACCCGGAAGGCCCGTTCTCGCAGTCGCCGATGCCGTGGCCGTTCA
>SCTU01000158.1 GCA_004297315.1 Dehalococcoidia bacterium
GCCCCCGCCTGTCCGCTCGCTGCGCCAGTTCGGCGCAGCGACTTGCTACCTCGACGACTTTCGCTGCTCCAGGCGATGCACGACGCGAAGCCCCGACCACGTCTCGTCGATCGCGCAGACCTTGTTGTCCACCAGCCCTCGCGGCAGGCAGACCTCCCGCACCACGTCCTCGGTCATGTCCGTCGCCACCTTCGAGGCACGCTTCGGCCACGCGATCCAGAGTGCGCCGTCGGGGAACACGGCCGCGGCGAGCGTGTCGATGCGTGCCTCAAGAAGCGCCCGCAGCGCGGTGAACAGCACCACCACGTCCGCCGTGCCGCGGGCGGCAGTGCGCACGGTCACTCCCTCGGGCAGCGCACCCAGCGTCGTGTCGAAGCCCTCGGGCGCGCCGAGTAGCAACAGGCGGTGGTCCGGCTTGATCCCGAGCTTCTGGACGAGCGGCGTACCCGAATACCCCGCCATCGCTATGGGATCCTCGCGCCGCGGGCGTCCCCGGCGTCCGTGACGGTGGCCAGGTGGCCGGCCAGCAACTGCGCTGGCACGATCTGCACGATCGACGCAAGCGCTTCGCCGACGTCCGGCACCGCGAGGTGGAGCATGCCGCGCGGCGCAGCCTCCGCTGACACCCAGGCGCCCTCGCGGCCCAGGCCCCGCGCACGCTCGACCGCCTCGCGCGTGCGCCCGAGGCCGGCGCCCGCGCTCGCAAAGGCCACGATGGCGTCGTCGTCGTGAAACGCTGCCTGCTGGCCGCTAAGGAACTCCTCCACCGAGTGCCCGCTGGCCAGCCGTCCAGCGGCGCTCGCGATCAACGTTGCGGCCGCGTGCGCGATCGGTTCGTGCGGCCCGGCGCCGAGGGCGATGAGCATCCGCTTGCCGCGCCATTCGTGTGCGAGCGACTCGATGTCATCCTCCAGCCCCAGCGCCACCTCGACCGCCTCCGGCACGGCGGCGAGGTCGCCCACAGCGGCGCTGGCGATCGCATCGGCCACCCGGGCCGCCAGCAGGATCGAGGCCGTCTGGGCGACCGTGGCCACGGTGCTTGCATCCTCCACGCCCGTCCGGAGCACGGTCGTGCCCATCGGGAGCGGCCACGCCTCGTGCGCCCCGCGCGCACCGACGAGGACGACCGGCGAGCGCTTTCTGCCGAGCGCCTCGATTGCGCCACGCGTGCGCTCGGCCGTTTCCGCGTCCAGGAACACCAGCGCGGCGTCGTCGCGCGTGAAGGCGGGCGGATAGTGTGCGAAGTCCGCGCTCGACCACGCGCGTGCGTCGACGGCGGCGCGACCGAGCAGTCCAGCCACAACGCTGGCCGTGTGCAGCGAGGCGCCGAGGCCGAGGCAGAACACCCGCTTCGCTTCGCCGAGCGCCTCCGCCGCAAGGTCGACTGGCTCGCTCGCCTTCAGCAGCCGCGCGAGTTCCGCGGGCTGACTCCGGATCGCCGCGTAGAAGCGGTAGCCCTCGATCGGGCGGGCCGTCATGCCGCGACTGCCCAGCGGAGGATGCCGGCCGCCACGAGCACGACGCCGGCCGCAACCGGCAATACCGTGAGGCGAAGCGACATCGGCCGGTCCAGTCCCGACCGCACGATCCAGGTGACCAGCGCAAGCACCAGAAGTGCCGTGCCGGCGACCACCGCGAGACGGCCCATCGCGTCGCTCATCCGCACAGAATACGTTGGGCCCGTGAAATTCGGCGCGCCCGAGGCGCGGCGAACTGCGCGGGCCGCGGCGCCGTCTCAACCTCGGTTATCGTTCAGGGTAATCGAGGCTCCTATGCTCGCCGTCCGGCCACTTTCAGCCTTCGTTGCGGTGGTGCTCCTCTTGGGGGCCTCCTGTCGCGAGTCCGATGACCGCCGCAACCAGCCGATGCCGACAGCACCTGCGGTCACATCAACGGCGCTTCCAACCCCCACGGCCGAACCCGATACACCTGTGAGCAGTACGCCGGGCACGCGGAGGACGCCGACGGCGGTCCCCACGAGCGGGACGCCCGTCGCCGAGGCGGGCCGCACGCTCGACCTCGCGCCGATCGAGAGCGTCGAGGTCGTGAGCGCGAAGTCAGCGCCGGCGTCGGCGGTGATCAGGGTCGGCTCCGGCCTGCCGAGCGGCTGCGCGCGATACGCCGGCGCGACCGTGGAGCAACGGGCGGCGGAGGTGACGGTAAAGGTCTACAACTCGATGCCCACGGGGAATGTGGCTTGCACTGCGATCTACGGATATACGACGCACGACGTTGTGCTGGGGCCGCTTGCGCCGGGCGCCTACCAGGTGCGCGTAAACGATCGGACGGTCGACCTGCTCGCCCAGTAGCGTCGAGGGCCACGGATGCTCCCCGGCCCGTCACAAGCGTGATAACGGACATTCCACCACGCATTGCGAGCAACGCTGCGCGCGCCCACCGAGGGGTGCGGGTATCATCGCGCCGCGCAGACCTCGGCTGGCTGCGACGCACAG
>SCTU01000159.1 GCA_004297315.1 Dehalococcoidia bacterium
AACTGTTCCGCGAGCTCGAGTTCCGTTCGCTGATCCCGAGGCTCCCCGCGGGGAAACTCATCGACGCTCCGGAGGTGGAGGCGCCGCCCGAGCCGCCCGAGCCGGCCGCACCTGTCGCCACGCTCGACGGCACGTACGAGGTCGTGCGTGACGCCGCGGGACTCTCGCGGGTTGTGGCTGCCGTCCGCGCCTCGCGCAGTATGGCCATCGAGGTCATCGCGGACGACAGTCATCCGATGCGGGCGGCGGACACGCTCGTCGGCATCGCGATCAGCCCGGCCGAGGGCGTGGCGTTCTACGTCCCCTTCGGCCATCACGCCTCGGGGCAGGGGACGCTGCTGGGTGAAGGCCCCAGTGCGCCGGCCCAACTCGACCGCGCGGTGGTGTTCGAGGCGCTTGCTCCGCTCTTCGCCGACCCGTCAATCCGGCGCGCGGGGCACGACACGAAGTTCGCGGCGATCGCGCTGGCGGAGGCCGACCCTCGCCTGGAAGTGCGCGGGATCGACTTCGACACGCAGGTCGCCGCCTATCTGCTCGGCGACTCCAATATGTCGCTCGCGCGTGTCGCGCACACGCGACTCGAACTCGACCTGCCGGGCCCGGAGACCGTGGTCGGAAAGGGGGCGAAATCGATCATTTTTTCGGCCGCCCCGGTGGAGGCCGTCGGCGCGTTGGCGACAGCGAACGTCGATGCCGTCCAGCGCGCGACGCGAGTCCTGCGTGCGGAACTCGAGCGGGACCACCTCGACGGCGTGTTCCGCGACATCGATCTGCCGCACGTCTCTGTCCTCGCGCGCATGGAGCGTTTCGGTGTCGCGCTCGACATCGATGTCCTTCACGAGATGGGGCGTGATCTTACCGGGCGGATCATCGCCGCCGAGCGGGCGGTGTACGACGCGGTCGGCCACGAGGTGAGGATCGGCTCGCCGCTCGAACTCTCGGCGCTCCTGTTCGAGGAACTCAGCCTGCCGAAGACGCGCAAGACGAAGACGGGCTACACGACGGACGCCGACGCCCTGGAGCCGCTACGTCCACTGCATCCGGTGGTCGACGCGATCCTCAACTGGCGCGAACTGACGAAGATCAAGTCGACCTATGTCGACACGCTGCCCTCCCAGGTGAACCCACGGACGAAGCGTGTCCACTCAGTCTTCTCGCAGACGACCGCAGCGACCGGGCGGCTCTCCTCGAACGACCCGAACCTCCAGAACATCCCCGTGCGCAGCGAGGTTGGCAACCTCGTGCGGCGCGCCTTTGTCGCGCGCGACTGCGGCGAAGACCCGGTGCTGCTGTCGGTCGACTACTCGCAGATCGAGTTGCGCGTGCTCGCGCACATCGCGGACGACGACGAGCTGAAGGCGGCGTTCCTCGCGAAGAAGGACATCCACCGCGCGACCGCGGCACGTGTGTTCAAGAAGCAGGAGTCCGAGGTCACGTCGGAAGACCGCCGGCGCGCGAAGGTGTTCAACTTCGGCGTCCTCTACGGCCTGACCGCGTTCGGTATGTCGACCCGCGAGGGCATCCCGCGCGACGAGGCCGAGGCGTTCATTGCCGGCTACTTCGGCGCCTACCCGAGCGTGAAGGAGTGGCGCGAACGCACGGTTGAGGAGGCGCGGGCGAAGGGCTACGCGGAGACGCTCACCGGACGCCGCCGCTATATCCCCGAACTGCGCTCGCAGAACCGTGTCGTGCGACAGGCCGCCGAGCGAATCGCGATGAACATGCCGATCCAGGGCACCGCGAGCGACATCATCAAGATCGCGATGAACCGGATCGACCCGGAACTCGCGGCCCGGCGCGAGCGCGGCGCGAAGGCCCGGATGCTGCTGCAGGTCCACGACGAACTGATCTTCGAACTGCCGCGTGCCGAGCTCGACGAGATGCGCGAGATCGCGCACCGCCTGATGCCGTCGATCGAGCTCGCCGTGCCGCTCGACCTCGAAGAGAAGGTGGGCACGAACTGGGGCGCGCTGGAGTAGGCGGACGGGGGCCTCGTGCCTGAACTCCCGGAAGTCGAGACGATCCGCCGCGACCTGATGCCGCTGCTGGTCGGCCGGCGCGTCACGCGCGTGAGCATCCATCCCGGTGGCGAACGCCTCGCCGTCACCGACCCTCCGAGGGTCCTCGAACGGCGCCTGCAGGGCAGGGAAGTGGTCGCGATCGACCGCCAGGGGAAGTACCTGCTCCTACGCCTGGACGATGGTTGGACATGGGTCATCCACCTGCGCATGACCGGCTCGATCGTCCACGCGCCAGCGGGCGCGCCGCCGGGACGCTTCGAGCGTGCTCGGATCGACCTCGACGATGGCTCGACGCTGCGGTTCAACGACCTGCGGAAGTTCGGGACTTGGCACCTGGTGGAGGACGCCGCCGAGGCGATGCCGCACAGCGGCCCGGACGCGTTATCCGACGCCTTCACGCCGGAGTGGCTGCTGTCGCGGCTTCGCGGCCGGCGGACGAGTGTGAAGGCTGTGCTGCTGGATCAGTCGGTCTGCGCCGGCGTCGGCAACATCTACGCCGACGAAGCCTGTTGGATTGCATCGATCGACCCGCGCACCGAGGCGTCTCGCGTTGGCCCGACGCGCGCGCGGCGGCTCCACGCGGCGGTCCTCGAGACGCTCGGCGCCTCGCTGGCGGACCGGGGCTCCTCGTTCAGCGACTACCGCGACGGCCTGGGCGCCGAGGGGCTTCACCACGTGCGCGTCCACGTGTTCCGCCGCGAGGGCCAGCCGTGCGGCCGCTGCGGCGCCACCATCGTCAAGGCGCGGGTGGCCGGACGGGGCACCCACTTCTGCCCCCGCTGCCAGCGGAAGTAGCCGCAGTCTGGTGCGGGACATAACAGAGATAGTGCGAAGTATGGCCGCAGTAACGAGGCGTTCAAGGCGCCCTCCGGAACTCCCATGGATCCGGCTAGGCAGTTCATGCGGACGGTGGTGGGCGAACCGAGCCATCGAGGCTCGAGTTGCGAGTCAGATCGGTTGCGTACGGAGTGCGACGTGGGATGCCGTGGCAATCGGGTCGGCCTCCCCTAATGAGCGCGTCGGTTGAATCTACAAAGGCATGGTTACGTCGCGCTATGCAGGGGTTCTGGTCACGATGAAAATGGCTAACACACGCGACCGGTGAGTCAGGCAGTTCTGAGATACTTCAGCACCTGCTCACCGTGCCCCTCCGCCGTCGCGCGCTTCCAGACCTTCGTGAGCCGGCCGTCCGGACCAATGATGAAGGTCGACCGGGTCATGCCGATGCTGTGTTTGCCGTAGAGCACTTTGTCGCCCCAGGAGCCGTAGGCCGTGGCGACCTTCGCTCCAGCGTCGACGAGCAGCGGGAACGGCAGCCCATGGCGGGCCGCGAACTTCTGATGGGACGCCGCGTCGTCGGTCGAGACACCGAGGACCACCGCACCGGTGGCGAGGATCTCGTCGTGGTGGTCGCGGAAGGAGCAGGCCTCCTTGGTGCAGCCCGCGGTCTCGTCCTTCGGGTAGAAGTACAGGACGACCGTCTTGCCTCGATAGTCAGCGAGGCGGTGGCTCCTCCCCTCCTGGTCCTTCAACGTGAAAGCGGGCGCCCTGTCGCCGGCCTCAAGCGTGACTGCCATTGGAGTCTCCCCTCGTCCCCTGGGCCTAGCCCGTCTCCAGCATCCCACCGCCTGACGCGGGCGCGCGACGACACGCGCGGTCGGGTATGTTGGGTTGCGCCTCGCGGGGAATCGGGGCGTCCCAGTTGGAAGAGGATGAGATGACACGAGCCGCCGAGCCGGTCCACGACTATGTGACCGCGAACGGTTTGAGACTGCATTATGTCGACTTCGGTGCTCCCCGCCCTGGCGCGACGAAGTTGGTTTTTCTGCACGGCATGTTTGCCACGTGGGAGAGTTTCCGTCGCGTGCAGGAGCACTTCGCCGCGGACTACCACGTCCTCGCACTCGACCAACGCGGCCACGGGCAGTCGGAATGGCCTTCGACCCCGGCCGGATACGACACCGAGTCCTACGTCGCCGACTTCGAAGGCTGGGTCGACGCGCTCGGCCTCGACCGCTTCGCGCTGCTCGGCCAGTCGATGGGCGCGCACAACGCCATGCTGTACACGTGGAAGCATCCCGAACGCGTGATCTGCGCGGTCATCAACGACATCCCGCCCGCGCTGGACGTCCCGCGGGACCCGGAGGGCCCAACCAAGCAACTGCCGGGTGGACAGCACCGCGTCTTCCCCACGCCTGAGGCCTGGATCGAGCGCCGGCGCGTAGCGAACCCGACCACCCCGGAGTGGGCGCACCAACTCGACGCACAGCAGTTGCTCGTCCAGACAGAGGGCGGCTGGATCCCGAACTGGGATCCGAAGGCGCCAGACGGCTGGACGCCGATGGACCTCTGGCCGCTCATGCCCGGGATGAAACGCCCGATGCTCTTCATCCGCGGCGGACGTTCCGAGATCGTGGGCGCGCAGAAACTGCAGGACATGGTCATGGCGACACCGCCGGCCCGTTCCGTGACGTTGGAACGCGCCGGACACGCGACGTACCACGACATGGAGCAGGAGTGGATCGCCGCCGCCTCAAACTTCATCGCCGCGCACCTTCACCAGTAGCGGGGGCACAGCCGACGTGATGGCACGAGGCGGCGGAAGGCCGGGCGGCGCGCCCGAGGCCGGCGTGTCCCGCTGGGGCGCGCTCTCCTCCGGGCCGTTCCGTGTGTACTGGGTCGCGATGTTCTCACGGGTGTTTGGCCTGCAGTTCCGCTTCATCGGGACCGGATGGCTCGTCGCCTCGAAGGACGGGCTGGACATGGACCCGGTATGGATCGGCATCGTCGCGGTCGCCTCGGCTGTCCCGACGATCGTCCTCAGCGTGCCCTCGGGCATCCTCGCTGACCGATACGACCACCGGAAGATCCTCTTCTGGTCGCAGAGCCTGACGGCGCTCTCCAGCTTCGCACTCGCGCTGGCCGTGATCGGTGGCGTGGTGAACATCTGGATGGTGATCGCGTGGAGCATCTTCACCGGCGTGCTCGCCGCGCTGGCGAACCCGACTTACAGCGCGATCATGCCGCGGCTGATCGACATGCGGACGATGGCGAGCGCGGTGGCGATGGTTTCGACCGTGTGGAACACGATGCGGGTGATCGGCCCGGCCGCCGCCGGGCTCCTGATCGCCGTCATCGGGATCGGCCAGGCCTTCTTCGTCACAGCGGCCGGCTTCGCGCTCTCGACGGTGCTGCTGCAGATGGTCGCGCTGAAGCCCGTCGCCGAACGTCCGCCTGGCCCCGACGGCGGGATGCTCGAAGGTATCCGGCACATCGCGCGTGAGCCGATCTTCCTCGCGACGATCGGACTCTCATTCTTCACGTCGGTCTTCGGCGGGTCGTACCAGGCGCTGCTCCCGATCTTCGCGGATGACGTCCTCAAGGTCGGCCCGACCGGGTTCGGATGGATGGAGGCGGCTGCGGGCGTCGGCGGGTTCCTTGGCACCTTCGCGATCATTCGCGTCGGCACGGGCGGGCGTGCCGGGATCACGATGTCGATCGCGGCGGCGGCGTTCGGCATTTTCATCGCCGCGTTCGCCTACTCGCGGAACTTCCCCGTCTCGCTCGTGCTGCTCTTCGCCGGTGGATTCGTGTCGTCGATGTACCTGAACTTGGGGATGACGACGCTGCAACTGCGGGTGCCGGACGAACTACGCGGTCGCGTGATGGGCGTGTGGTCGATGACCTACTTCATGGCCCAATTGGGAGGCCTGCCCGCGGGCGCGCTCGCGCAACTGATCGGCACGCCGGCCGCCGTCGCCATCGGCGCGCTCTCCGTGACGGCGTTCGCGCTGATCGTGTTGATCACGGCGCCTGCGCTGCGCCGCATGTCCACGATGGCGGCCACGGGCCAGGCCGGCGCGCCCGGCGGCTAGGCGAGCGTCCTGGCCGCCGCGATTCCCTACCGTCTTGCTCGGGGACTGACCAGCCGCAGGACGATCTACTGCGGGAAGACGACCAGCGAGGTCGTGGACTGGATCCCCTCCAGCGTGCGGATGCGGTCAGCCAGGATGCCGGGTATCTCTTGCAGTGTCTCCGTTTCGATCACGGCCACGATGTCGTACGGCCCCATGACCTCGTGCACCTCGAGCACGTGCGGCAGCGACCGTATCTGCCGCGCGATCTTTCGCGTCTCGCCCGGGTGTGTGACAACGAGTACAAACGCCTTGATCAACGGCGCGCCCCCTTGAAGGTGCCGGGAGACTGCGAGTTCAGCGGACTCCCTCGCTATGTGGCAGGTGTCGGATCACCAGAGCGGGGTCGTTGACGCTCCGGTTGTTCCAACCGTCACGAAGTCAAGGATCGGCTGCGTGGCGCGAAGCGTCCATCACTTCACGCACTTAGTCGTGATCGTCTCTTGCACGTGGCCACACAGGCGCTGATACCATGACCCTCCGAGGGCCCCGAATCGCTACTTTTCTCGAAGACGCCTCATCGCGTCCGTTGAGTCTAGGTGCGGCTCAAGCCAATAATGATCGGAAGACGGGCGGCGGGCGCGAGAGGGCGTCGCGCCGCCGTTGGATATCAGCCACCTCGCTATGCAGCCTCGATGGATGCATCGGTCGAAGAGTGCGCCGTCCCACGCACAGTCCGCTGCGGCGGAGCAGGGAAGTCGGATTGCCACATGAGCAGTAAGAACCTCGTCGTCCGGTTCGCGGGTGAAGGCGGACAGGGGGTTGTAGGCGGAGCTGACCTGCTGGCCTCCGCCGCCGCCACTGGTGGCTATCACGTCCTGACGTTCTCCACCTTCCCCTCGCAGATCAAGGGTGGTCCCGCCTGGGGCCAGGCGCGCATCTCGAGCGAGCCCATCCTGACGCCGGGCGACTGGCTGGACGTGATGGTCGCCCAGAACCAGTACGCGTACGACACGAACCTCCCGGACCTGCGCGAGGGCGGAATCGTCGTCTACAACTCGGAGGAGTTCGAGGTCACGGGCAACAGCCGGGCCTTCGGGATCGCGGCCGACAAGATGGCGCGCGAGGCAGGGAACCCGCTGGCCTCGACGATCATCCTGATCGGGGCAGTCGCGCAGATGGCAGGCATCGACCTTGCCGCCATCGAGGCGTTCATCGTGAAGCGCTGGAGCCGAGGCCGAGCCAGCGACAAGCAGATCATCGACGGCAACATCGCGGCACTCCGCATGGGTGCCGAAGAGGGTAAGAAGTCCGGCCTCTCCATCACCCCGCTGGATCCCGCGCCGACGCACGCCCTACCGCGCGTCATGATCCGTGGTTACGAAGCGGCCTGCCTGGGCGCGATCGCGGCCGGGCTCGACACGTTCATCGGCTACCCGATCTCGCCGGCCACCACCATGCTCACCTACATGGAGCAGAACCTCGTCGGCAAGGACAAGTTCGTCGGCCAGTCCTCCTCCGAGATCGAATCGATCGCCTCGCTCGTCGGCGCCGGTTTTGCGGGCCGCAAGGTGATGACCTCCACGTCCGGCCCCGGGCTCAGCCTGATGGGCGAAGGCCTGGGCCTCGCCTGGATGGCGGAGATCCCGCTGGTGGTCTGCAACGTCCAGCGAGGCGGCCCCGCGACCGGTCTGCCGACGAAGACCGAGCAGTCTGACCTCTATGCGGCGATCAACCCCGGCCACGGCGACATGAGCGTGCCCGTGATCGCCCCCGGCAACCCGGAGGAGGCGTTCTGGGCCGCCGGCCACGCCGTGAATTGGGCCGAACGCTACCAGGGCCCGGTCATCCTGCTCTCGGAGGCCTCGATCGCCGAGCGCGCGCAGGACATCGCGATCCCGGACGCCTCGAAGGTGAAGCAGGAGACCCGGCAGGTTTCGGAGGGCAAGGCGGGCAACCGCCGCTACGCCGGGGCAGGCATTACGCCGTTCCCGGTCCCGGGCGGCCCGGGCGCGTATGTCGCGAACGGCTCTGAGCATGACGAGGAGGGCGACACCACGCACCTCCCGAACATCCACGTGCAGATGACGGACCGCCGGTTCGCCAAGTTGAAGGTGTTGGAGGACGGCACCTTCGAGGCTGAGCGCACCGGCGCATCAATCGCACTGCTGCCGTGGGGCGGCTCCAAGGGCTCGGCGCTGGCAGCCTGGCGCGAGCTCGTCGCGGAAGGCGTCGACCTCGGCTGGTACTACACCATGTTCATCAACCCGCTCCCGCCGGCACTGCTTGAGGCGCTGAAGGCAAAGCGGCTGGTGCTCGTGCCCGAACTCAACTACCTCGGACAGTTTGCTGCGCGCCTGCGCTCGATGGGCGTCAACGCCGAGGCAATCACGCAGTACACCGGCCTCCCGTTCAAGGAGGCCGACCTCAAGTCCGCCATCCGCGAGCGGATGGGCGCGTTGGCCAAGGCCAAGTAGGTCGAGCGCCGCTCCGGATCTCGGGGCGACGCGGGAAGTCAGGACGAGATGAGCAAGCGAAACCCGCTGTACGACTTCAAGTGGTGCCCTGGCTGCGGCGACTTTGGTGTGAAGGTCGCCATCGAACAGGCGCTCGCGAAGCGCGCCACCGAGAAGCACGAGTCGATCGACAAGACCGTGATCATCGCGGGCATCGGCTGTTCCGGGAACCTCGTCCACCTGCAGGAAGGCCCGCAGCCGTTCGCACTGCACGGCATCCACGGGCGCGCGCTCCCGATCGCCTATGGCGTGAAGGGGTCTCGCCCGGAGCTGAACGTGCTCACCGTCGGCGGCGACGGCGACATGCTCTCGATCGGCGCGGAGCACATCGGCCCGCAGGCGCGCCGCAACCTGAATGTCACGGCCATCGTGATGGACAACGGCATCTACGGCCTCACGAAGGGCCAGGCCTCTCCCACCACCAACATGGAGGTGGTCACCAGCACCACCCGCTACGGCAAGCTGGACGATAAGCTGAACCCGCTGATGGCGTATCTCGGCCTGGGCGTCGGCTATGTGGTCTCGGAAATGTCGTCGCGCGTGAAGCAGCTCGGCGAGGCGATCAAGGAGGCGATGGACTACCCGGGCTTCTCGGTCGTCCACGTCCAGTCGCCGTGCACGACGTACAACGACACGTACTCGATCCTCAAGGGTGACGAGAAGAAGGGGATCGAGCCCCTCGCCTTCCCGGTGCCGGACTCGCATGACGTGACGAATATTCACGCGGCGATGGACCTCGTGCAGGGCCCGCGCATCCCGATCGGCCTTGTCTACCGCCGCGCGGGGGAGAGCGTCCCCGCGGACCAGCGTCTCGCCGACGCGAAGGTGCGCACGAAGGTGGAGCAGAAGTCGGTGGACGCTCTGCTTCGGGAGATGGTGATCTAGCGCCGCAGTCATGTCGGCGTCACAGAAGGGCGGCCGGATGGCCGCCCTTCGCGTGGACAGTCCGTTCCAGATACCCGGGGGCCAAGCGCGCATGAACACCGAACGGCACGTCAGCGTCGAGCGGCTCCGGCTCAAATTTGCGGCCGCGCACATGGCCACGCTGGGCGATGAACTCGAGCCGTTGCACGGCCACAACTACCTCGTGCGCTGCCGGGTAGACGGCTCGCTGACGGCCGACGGTTGGGTGATCGATTTCGCCGCGCTCAAGGCCTACGTGCGCGAAACCTGTGACTACCTTGACCACCATTTCCTGCTGCAGGAGCACTCGCCGCTCCTCGACGTTGCGAGTGACGGCGAGGCCTGGACGGTCGGCTTCCGCGGCCGGTCCTACCGCTTTCCTGTGGCCGACGTCCGCGCGCTGCCCATCGAGAACACGACCGCCGAACTCCTCGCCGAATACATCGCGGAGCGGGTCGTGGAACGGCTCGTCGCGGGGGGGCACGGGAACATCTCGCGGCTCTCCGTGGAAGTCGAGGAGATGCCCGGGCAGGCGGGCGGGTACGCCCGCGACCTGTCCTAAGCGTCGTCCGGCCGGTGCGTTGACACCCCTCCGCCCCCGGTTACGATCATTGGAGATTCCCGGGGAGGCTTGCCGCATGCAGATCGACTGGGAAGACACGATCAACAAGATCCTGCATGACGTGCTCACGTGCCCCCGCTGCACGAAGCCCCAGGACGCCCTGATCGTGGGCTATTCCCGCAAGCCCAGCCTGAACGCCTTCGCCCCGCGCCACCGGAACTGTCCGCGTGGCGACGAGTGCGACGCCCGGAAGTTGATCACGCTCTGCGACGCCTGCGCGAAGCTGGAGGGCCTCCCGGGCCAGCCGATGGACGCCGTCCAGGCGCTCGAGACGTACATGCTGGACTGCCGGCGTGACCTCGAGGAGTCGCTGGACTACCTCGCCGAGTACTGGCGAGACGATTACGAACTCACGGCAGACGAACTCGACTCCAACCTCGAAGAGGTCGACCCGGACGTCTTCAAGGAGGAGGCGCAGTGGCGGCAACGGCTGGAGGAGGAGTATCTCCGGTACCACCGCGAGTTCCGCGACCGGAACCGCCGCATCCCCAGCCCCGGCTGGCGCTCCGAGTACGTCGAGGAGATCCGAGCGCTCGGCTACGACACGTTGCTGGGCGAGTAGCGAGGCGTGAAGCAATCGATCCGCTTCGCGCTGGCGGCGGCCGCCGCCGGCCTGGCCTGGGGCTACCTGCGCCATCGGAAAGACGGCCGTGCGCTGGTCTTTGCCGGCGTCCAGGCGCTCGAGTGGTTCGTGGCCTACGGGGGTGCGGCCGGGCTGCTGGAGCGTCTGCACGAGCGCCTCGAAAGCGATGACGTTGAAGTGGAGCGGGTGACGCACACCCGCCAGACGATCGTCGACCACGGCTAGGGCTGCCCCTCGGCGCCGCGTCTGCCTCGGGTAGCCCGCAAGAGGCCGCGCTGATACGGTGACGCCCGCGCCATCGCGCACACTCGAATGACCGCCTGACTGAATGGGAGCACGCCATGGCCGCGAAGTGGGATGCCTACGCTGAGGTTGTGGACCACATCTTCCGGGTCGCCCCTCAGGCCACCCCGACCCGGTCCGACTTCCTGGACATCTGCTACGCGAACGAGATCTCGGACGACGTGATCGACGGCTTCGACGCGCTGCGCGAGGGCGTGATGTACAAGAACGCGGACGAGGTCAAGGCGGCGCTGGCGGCCATCAACCAGCTCGCCGACTGATGACCACCGGCCCCACATCCGCGCTGCGCGAGCAGGCGCGCGAGTGGGGCCGCGCCCTTCTCGACGCGCCCGAGTGGGCGGACGTCCCCGACCGAGTCACCCTGCTCATCGTCTCCCCGGCCGCGGGGTACGACGACGACGCGCGGACGATCACGCTCTGGCTGACGATCGACGTGCCCGCGGCGCGCTCGCTCCGCCGTGAGTATGAGGGCCTCGCGCGAGACGAAGTCGTGGTCGAGCGCCGGGCGCTCTCACCGGGCACGCTCGTCGCGATGTCGGACGCCTCGCTCCACCGGCTGATGCAGGGCACGACACGCGCGGCGGTCGAGGCGCGCTGGCGCGTGCGGCACGCCGAGGCGGTCGCGGACCGGCTGCACCGGCTGGACGAGTTCAACGTGCGCGCCAACATGCTGCCTGAGGACGCCCTGGAGCGGATCGTCCGCGCGCTGTGGCTGGACCTACACGCCGCCGCCGCATCGCTGGACGCGATCGAGGCGCACCCGCGCGCTGCGCTCCCGGCTGCCGGCGAGGTGGCCGCCGCCATCGCTCGCCTCGCCGTCGTGCTCGAAGAAGGCGCGTATCCGCCGGCGGAACTGCTGATGCGCGCGGCACGCGAGACTCGTATCGGAAAGCGGCTCGGACAGTGGCTGGACGACCTCGGAGCCGCCGTGTCCGGCGGCGACGCCGCTGGACGCCGTGTCGTGGCAAGCCGCGAGCAGGCGTTGGTCGAGGTGCGTGAGGTGGTCGGCGAGCGCTGGCGGAGCCGCCCGTGGTGGCGCGACCCCGAGGCCTACGCCCTCCGCGCGCCCCGCTAGCCTCCGTCTCTGTGGACGCCGACGAGATCGTCTGGCTCCTGACCGCGGAGGGCGCCAGCGCGGCTGAACAGGCGCGCGCCGCTCTCGATGCCGGGGTCGCGGCACACACGATCGCCGAGCGCCTGCGGGGTGCATACGGCCCGTCCCAGGCCCGCGCCGCGCTCGCGCTCGCGGCGGGACGGACCGCCGGCGCCTCCAAGTTCACGGACGCCGGCCGCCTCATTCTCGACCGCGAGGCCGCCGAGCAGGCGACCTCCGAGGTGGTCGCGCGCTGGACAGCGCGCCGGTTTGCCGGCACGCGGCTGGTGGCCGACCTCGGCTGCGGCGCGGGCGGGGACGCCCTCGCCCTGGCGGAGGTGGCGCCGGTCTTCGCCGTGGATCGCGATCCCGCCCGAGTGGCCATGGCACGCGCGAACGCCGCCGCGCGTGGCCTCGATGCGCGCCTCGAGGTCTCCGAGGGCGACGCTTCCGACGCCCTCCCCGCCGAGGTCGATGCGGTCTGGCTCGACCCTGCGCGACGCGACGGCTCGGGCCGCACGCTCGATCCCTACGCCTGGTCGCCTCCGCTCGCCGAGGCGTTGCGGATTGCCTCTACCGTCCCGCGTGCAGGGATCAAGGCCGCACCCGGCCTTGATCTGGTCCACGTCCCCGAGGGATGCGAGGTCGAGTTCATCTCGCATCGTGGCGGGTTGGTCGAGGCGGTGCTCTGGTTGGGGA
>SCTU01000160.1 GCA_004297315.1 Dehalococcoidia bacterium
CGTCGAAGAACTCGCCGCCGGTCAGGCGCTCGATGTGGCCGGAACACGCCTTGAGGCGACCGCGGCGAACCACAGCGGGTTCCGCCCGCCGTTCGGACCCTCGGCTCAGGCCAATGGCTACCTGATCGGCTGCGCGCCGACGCTCTACTTCGCCGGGGACACCGGAATGTTCCCGGGGCTGGCCGACCTACGGGGCGGGGTCGACATCGCGCTGCTGCCGGTCGGGGGCTGGGGGCCGACGCTGCGCGGCGGGCACCTCGATGCTGACGCGGCGACGGAGGCGGCGGCGATCGTCATGCCTCGGGTGGTGTTGCCGATCCACTGGGGCACGTACTGGCCCATCGGAGTCCCGCTGGGCCGCCGCTTCAGCGAGCCCGGGCCGCGCTTCGTGGAGGCCGTCTCGCGGCTCACGCCCGAGGTCGACGCGCGGCTCTGGGCCGTCGGTGGGCGGGAATCCCTCGATCAGCGGGAGCCCGAGATCGAGGGCGCAGCGGCCGGCTGAGATAGCCCGGCGGCTGAACGTGCGCCGTACACTCGACGGGCTCGGGGAGGTGTCGATGCCGCGTGTGATGCTCCTCATCCCTTCCGCCTCGTACCGCGCGCCAGACTTCATGGACGCCGCCGCCCGGCTGGGCGTCGAGGTCGTCGTCGGGACGGACAAGCGCTCCCCGCTCGAGGGGGCGGCGCACGGCGGGCTCGCCACATTCGACTTCGACGACCCGGAGCACGGCGCCAACGAGATCGAGGCGTACGCGACGCTGCACCCCGTCGACACGATCGTGGCCGTCGACGACGGTGGGACGCTGCTCGCGGCGCGCGCGGCGCGGCGGCTCGAACTCCCGCACAATCCGGTGAGCGCCGTTGAGGCAACGCGCGACAAGTCGCTGCTGCGCGCGCGGCTCCAGGCGGCAGGGCTCGCCTCGCCGGCGTGGCACGTGGCGCAGGCGGCCGAGGACCCTCAGGTAGCCGCGATCAACGCTCGTGAACTCGTCGGCTATCCCGTGGTGGTGAAGCCCCTCGCGCTCTCGGCCAGCCGAGGCGTGATCCGTGCCGACGACGAGCGCGAGTTCGTCGAGGCGTTCAACCGGGTGACGGCGATCCTCAAGACCGAGGAGGCGCTCGCGGAGTGCGGGGCGCGCCATGCCGACCGCGTGCTAGTCGAGGGCTACATCCCCGGCATCGAGGTCTCGCTCGAAGGCCTCCTCGACCAGGGCGTGCTCCGCACCCTCGCGATCTTCGATAAGCCCGACCCGCTCGTGGGGCCGTACTTCGAGGAAACGATCTACGTCACGCCCTCGCGGCTGCCGGAGGACGCCCAGCAACTGATTGAGCGGACGGCGGAGCGCGCGTGTCTCGCGCTGGGGCTGCGGGACGGGCCGGTGCACGTGGAGCTACGCCTCGACGGGCGCGAGGCGTACCCGGTCGACATCGCGGCGCGCTCGATCGGCGGGCTGTGTGCGCGGACGCTGCAGTTCGGCACTGGGATGAGCCTCGAGGAGCTGCTGCTGCGCCACGCCACAGGAGCGGCCGTCCCCACCTACGAGCGCGACTGGCGCGCCGCCGGCGTCATGATGATCCCGATCCCCCGCGCCGGCACGCTCCGCGCCGTCGAGGGCGTCGAGACCGCTGAGGCGGTGCCGTTCATCGAAAGCGTGACGATCAGCATTCCGGTCGGCGGGAAGGTGACGCCGCTGCCCGAAGGCACGGAGTACCTCGGCTTCATCTTCGCCCGCGGCGACACTCCGGCCGAGGTCGAGCAGGCACTGCGCGACGCCCACTCTGCTCTCCGTTTCGAGATCGAGGGTCTGTTCTCGCCCCCTGATTTCGGGTCCGCCAGCGTGAGAGGAAGTGCGTGATGCCGGTGCAGCACATCAACGGAGCGGACTTGTACTTCGAACGCGCCGGCCAAGGCGTATCGGCGCTCTTCATCCATGGCATGTGCGGCAACGCCAATGTTTGGGACACACAGGTCCAGCACCTTTCGGACCGCCTGACCTGCATTACCTATGACCGCCGGGGGCACACACGCAGCAGCCTCGGCGACGTCGCGCAGCGGACAGTCGAATTACACGCGGACGACGCGGCCTCGTTGATCCGTGCGCTCGACCTCGCCCCGTGCCTCCTGGTCGCCAGCAGCGGTGGAGCACGGATCGGCGTCGACCTCGTCCGCCGTTACCCGGACCTCGTCCGTGCCGCGGTGCTGTCCGAGCCACCGATCTTCGGCCTCGATCCCGAACACGGGGGTGCAGGAATCATGGCCGACCTCCAGCCATCCGTGGGCGCGGCGCTACGGGCCAACGACCCACGCGGCGCCGTCGACGCCTTCTTCACCTACATGTGTCCGGGGCTCTGGGCGCAACTGGACGCGCGCGGGAAGGAGCCGTACCGCGCGAACCACGTTGAACTGATGGGGGACCTCGAGATGCCCCCGTACAGCATCACGGTCGACGACCTGCGCCGCATCCAGACGCCAACCACCATCGTGACTGGCTCGACGAGCCACCCCGTGCTCCGCCGCGTTGCGCGCACCGTTGCCGACGCGATGCCGCATGCCCGCCTGGCAGAGATCGCTGGAGTGGGGCACGTCACCTACGCCGAGGCCCCAGAGGCGTTCGCGGCGCTCGTCCGCGAACGCGCCGAGGCCTAACGCCCTGCGGTTGACGCGAGCCTCGGCGCCGCTCACGCGGCGCTGCGCTTCGGAGATCGACGAGCGGGCGTTACTTCTTCGAGGGCTGGTAGTAGGGGTTCGTGCCGGAGGCGTGGTCCGTGGCATCGATGATCTCGTCGATGTCCGGGACGTTCTCCTTCACGGCAACCTCGACACCCTGCTTAAGGGTGACGTCGATCATCCCGCAGCCGACGCAGCCGCCCGAGAACTCGACGTAGGCGGAGCGGCCCTCGACGGCGATCAGTTCGATGCGGCCGCCGTGGGCGCTAATCTGCGGGTTGATGAACTGGTCAAACAGATCTTGGATCTGGAACTCGCGCGGGTCGGTCCAGAGCGGGTTCGGGTTGCGGAACTCCAGGCCACGCTCGTCGCCCTCCTCGAAGTAGTGCACCTCGACGTTGTCGAGGTAGGGCGCGCTGCGCTGGTCGGTGAAGACGGCGATGTCGCCGGCCTCGATCTTCACGTCGCCCTCGGCCTGGGCGCCGTCCTCGACGAGCGACAGGAGGTGGTGGAACTCGCCCCCCTCGCGGCTCGTGATCTGGAGGCGCAACCCGGCGACCGGATTCGCGTGGGTGCTGATGATCTCGGACAGCTTCTCGTAGGCCTCGTCGGTGAAGCGGACGTGCGGCTCGGCTGTCGAGGGTTCTGGGGTCATGACGGAAGGTTACCCGATTCCATTCGACCTTGCGAGGCACATTAGACGCGCAGGCGGTCCGCGAATCCGGCGATTTCTGTGGCCACCAGGTCCGGCGCCTGCATCGGGATGAAATGCGTGACGTCCGGCAGGGGCCTGTCCACGCCATTCGGGAACGCCGAGGCGAGTCCGGGGTCGGTCGGCGAGGTCTCGAACGACCGCGTCTGGACGCCCGGCTCCGGCGGACGGGCGCGCAGGACCTGGACGGGCACGGTCACCTTCGGCAGGCTCGGCCAGATGTCCTCGCCCATGCCTCGCGCGGCGTACACCGCCGCCTCGACCGTCGGAGGACACGCGAGCACGTAACCGTCGCCTGACGGTGCTGGGAGCAGCCCGTAACGCGCGTAGTCGTCGAGCACCTGCGGCTGCCACAGGTCGAACGGGAAGCGCGTGCGGAAGCGCTCGACCATCTCCTCCGGCGAGGCCCACTCGTTGCGGCGGCGCGCCACGCCCTCGGCCCCCGCGCCGTCGCGCGTCGCCACGGCCTGGTCGCGGCCGATCGTCGGGTCGATCAGCAGCAACCCGGCGAACCTCGATGGCTCGCGCGCGGCGGCGTAGACGGCCGAGTGCCCGCCCATCGAGTGCCCGACGGCGACGACGTCGCGCAGGTCGAGCACGCGCACCAGGTCGAGGATGTCCGCGCCGGTGTAGTCCCAGTTGTACGGCGGCGCCGGCTTCGCGCTGCGCCCGTGTCCGCGCGTGTCGACGGCGAGCACTCGACGCCCGGGGAGCCGTCGCGCGACCTCGTCCCAGATGCGCCCGTGGAAGCCGGTCGCGTGGATCAGCAGCACCGGCGCGCCCTCGCCCGCCCACTCCCACACCGCGAGGTCGACGCCGTTTGCGGTGACGTGGAACTCGCGCGGCTGCTCGCCCGCCGGGCGCATCTCGCTCACGGGTGCCTCCGAGGATTTCGCCGACCCATTCAGTTGGGAGCGTAGGATGCGGGAGGATCGGCAGTGACGGTGTGGCAGCCCCTACAATCGTCCGAACTCGGCCAGCGGACCGACATGACGGCGCGCCCATTGCCACACCTGATCACAGTTTGATCCCACCGCGGTCAGCGTCATCTGAAGCGGGCTCAAGTCCCCACCACCAAGTGATACATCCAACTTGAGACGAGATGCCTCGGTTGCATTCGCGAAGT
>SCTU01000161.1 GCA_004297315.1 Dehalococcoidia bacterium
CGAGGCCGGCGCCACCCATGTGACCGACGCCTGCCCCGACCCCGGCGTCGCCACCACGGAAGTCGGCGCATCGGGGGTCGAGGTGATCTGCGCAGTCACGTAGGACGTCTGGGCGGCAATGTCGAACCCGAGCGACGACGTGCCGGACGGGTCGTCCGGGTTGATCTGGAAGTTCACGCCAAACCGCTGCCCGGCCGTCAGTGTGGTGGGCCCCACGGCGAGAGTCAGGGTGTACTGCGTGAACGTCGTCGACATCGCGATCCGGAGGCTGCTGGCAGTCGTCCCGATCACGGTCGTGGTGCCGTTGGTGTCGATCTTGACCAGGTTCGCGCGCCAGTACCGCCGGAGCCCGGCTCCGCTGGCGTTGAGGTAGGGAGCGAACGTCCACGTGCCCTGCAGTTGCCAGGTGGCGCCCGCTGGGACCGGGTCGGACGCGAAGGTCGTGACGCCGGCCGCGTCGGCCATGTTGTACCAGGTGCCCTTGGTGGAAAGCGTCGGGGTGACGGCGGTCGCCAACGTACCGACAACGGCGCCAGTGTTCATCGTGTTGTAGGTCGTGCTGCCGACGACCACATCGGCAGCATGCAGGTTCTGGGTAGACGCGGCGGCCTGTGCGTGCCGGCGATCGATCGAGACGAGGAGGCCGGTCATGAGCGCGAGCGCAAGGACCGCCGCCCCCACTGCAACGCGGAGTCCGGGGTAAGCGCGGGTGGGCCGGATGCGCCTCGTCTGCACGGCGTGCGCTGCTCAGTCCCCGCCCGGCTTGGTCGGTGTTGCGCTGGGCGCCCCGTGCGGCGAGACCGCGCCCGGCTGGGTCGCACCCGGCTTATTCGCCCCGCTGTAATCGTCGATGTAGCCCTGCGCCAGTTTCGCGACCTCCGTCCCCGGCGCCATTTCCACCACGCGGCGCCATTCCTGCAGGGCGCGTTCGGTGTCCGGCGGCTGGACGTGGGAGAGCGTGATGGCGAGGTTGAAGCGGGCGTCCGGGTATGTGCCGTCGATCGCGACGGACCGCTCGAACTGCGCGCGTGCGACGCGCACCAACCCGAGGTACAGCAACGCAGAACCGAGGTCGTTGCGCATGCGCGCGTCGTCCGGGGAGATCTCGACCGCCGCCGCGAATGCCTCGGCCGCGCCGGGATAGTCCTTGCGCTCCGCCAGGGCGCGCCCCAGGTCGCGCCACGTGCCGGCGTTCTTCGGATCCTGCTCGAGCGACTTCTGCAGGGCGGTGACCGGGTCGGTGCCGGCTTTGCTGGACGGAGTGGCTGAGGCGCCCGGAGCGCCCGAGGCCGCAGCCGTGCTGGTCGCGGCCGGCGTGGATGCCCCCAGGCGCGGGTTTGCTGCAGGCAGGCGGCCTTCGTCGCGGCCCCAGAGGCGCGCGCCGCTCAACACAAGGACTCCGGCAATCACGAGTGCGGCAAGCAACGAGAGGCGGGCGTAGCGAGCGATCACGGAGCACGCCTCTCGTCGGTCAATCGCCATTCATAGACGCCGTGCGCGTCCCGGTCGGTCACCAGCAGGCGGTTCCCCGCGACGGCGAGCCCCGTCGGAAAGCCGATCTCGCGCGAGCCTGCGCGTACGACGCGACTAACGATTCCGCCTTCGTTGTCAATAATCAGTATCTCATGCGCAAGCGTATTGGCGACGAAGATTCGCCCGTTGCCGTCCCCCGCGATCCCGCGTGGGTTCCTGAACCCGGGCCACGACGAGAGTGGCCGCCCATCTGCTGTGAACCGCTGGATACGGTCGTTATTGGAGTCCGAGACGTAGACCACGCCCTTCGTGTCCACCCACACACCGTTCGGGTAGCGCATCTCGGTCGGGCCGTCGCCCTGCCCGGTGCCGATCACACTCACGCGGCGCTCTTCCGCAATGTCGATCACCACGATCTGCTGGTTGCGGATGTCGGCGACATAGAGCCGTCCATCGCGGGCGAAGATCGCGCCTGGTGCCCGCCCTCCCCACTCGGGGCCCGCGAACGGGCTCGGCTCTAGCGAGCCCGCGCGGTAGACCAGCACCTCGTTGCGGATCAGGTCCGAGACGTACACGTCCCCGGCCTCATCGACGGCGACACCGAACGGGAAGCTCGATGGTTCCCCCGGGTCGCGCGCCGCCGGCTTCAGCGCCACCTCCGTGCCGTCAGGGAGGAAGGCCTTCGCCAGTGGCGTGGTGTTGTCCGTCACGAGAATCCGCCCGTCCGAGGCGACCGCGATGCTGACAGGGCGCGGGACTCCGGGCAACAGCCGCACAAACTCAAGGGGCGGGGTCACGATGGCTGGTGGCTCTGGCGTGCCGGCGTTCGTCGTCGCCGTAAAGAGTGTGCGCACCGTGTCCGGGTTGTTCGCGGCGAGCCCAGCGGTCGCCGTGAGGACTAAGAGAAGGAGGGCGCGTGAGACGGTCGCTGAACTACTTGCTGCGAACCGTTCCACGCGCCCTCCCCGGACTCGGTCACCCGAGCCCGTTGGGGCCTACGGGGTGACGCCCCACTGGTGACACGCCTGGCACATACCACGGTTGTTCGTGTAGAGCAGGGTGCTCGTGCTGGTTGGGTCGTAGGTCGGTGCCTGCGAGGGCGTCAGGTCCTCGTCGCCCAGGCCGCCGCCGCTGATCTTCAGCGCGTAGCCGCTCATCGTGGTGCTCGTGCCGTGCACCCGGTGGCACGTGAGACACGTTACCACGTTGTTGCTGCCTGTCCCCGCGCCGCTCATCGACGCCAGCCGCAGGGCCGGGAAGCCGGTGATCGGGCTCGTCTCAGGGTTGGACGACACGCGGGCGGTGTCCGGGTTGCTCCAGTCGGTGAACGGCATCTCCGTCTTGTGCCGGTAGTGCGTCACACCACCCGCCGTGTACCCGGAGCTCGCGCCGCTGGACGGGTAGGCCGTGTGGCACGCGCCACAGAGGCTTGCGAGGCTGCCCGTGGTGGCCGTCGGCGCACCACCCGTGCCGGCGGAGCCGTAGTAGTTCTGCACGTACTTGTCGGTCGGCGCGCCGGTCTCCAGGCCGCGGGCGCCCTCATTCACGACTGCCGCGCCGTCGTACCACGCCTTCACGTTGACCGTGTTGCCGTTGACGGATTCCTTGAGCAGACGGTAGTTCGTCGTGCCGTGCGGGTTGTGGCAGCTCGTGCACTGCAGCGGGTTCGCCAACGTGGCGTTGTTCTGCCCGGTGTTGCTCGCGGTACCGCCTGAGCCAGTGCCGGAACCGTTGAAGCCCCATGGCCGCCGCATGTCGTCCGCCGGGTCGGCGTTGTGGCGCGACGTGATCGCGGCACCTGCGACGTACATGAAGCCGCCGCCGTTGAGCACCGTCGCGGAGTTGGTCCCGATCAACGTCTGGAGGACCACCTGGGGCGTCTCGGAGCCGAGCGTCACTGTGACCGTCGTCAGGTTCGTCACCGCCGCGGCGTTGGTGGCCTTCGAATGGGTGATCACGTCCAGGTACGCAACACCGGGCACGTCACCCGAAGCCGCCGGGACGACCACTGTCGGCAGCGTGTGCTGCGTGACGGCCGGGTTGGCAAGGTTGGCCAGCGTGGAGGCGCTGAACTGCTGGGCGCCGACGCCGACGTTGGAGTCACTCAGCGTGACGGTCGTCGTCACCGGGCTGGCCGTGCGGTTACGGATGGCGAGCGTGAATTCCGTGTTCACCGCTGTCCCCTGGACGGCGGAGAGGTTCGCCGCCGGGGCGACGCTGACGTTCAACGAAGCGCTGTCGATCGCGCGCACGACGGAAGCGTCCGGCGTGACCGTCGCCGCGAGCTTGACGCCGTCGAACACGTCCAGCCGGGAGCCCTGGCCGTTGTGACACGTCAGGCAGAGCGCGTACGGGCTGTTTGCCTTCAGCAGCTTGCCCACGCTCTTGCCCTGGTGGACCCGGTGACAGCCGGCACACTGGTCAGGAAGACCGCCGTCCGCACCACCGGTGGAGGTGTACGTACCGTGCGGGCCGCCGTCGGCGCTCGCCGGAGAAGGCCCTGCGAGTGAAAACCCGACGATAGCCGTCAATACTGCGAGAGTAGTCGCGACTTTTAGTAAGATTCTCATCAGATTTACCTCGGTACGCACAATCCGGGATCAAGCCGATCCCTTCGCCGCAAGTATCCGAGGAACCTGTGCCCGTCACCATCGGCGCCGGAACGACTCCTTCTCGTGCCGTGACGGATGGCCAGAACCGCCCCGCACCAGAGACGCACCATCGCATTGGGTCATCCGCATCGGGACCCGGGCGTTGGTCCGGATCAGGGCTCGATCGCACCGGCGCGGATCGCGTAGCGGATCAACTCGCCAAAGCTGTTGAGGTCAAGCTTTTCCATAATGTGCGACCGGTGCGTCTGCACCGTGGTGATGCCGATGCTGAGGCGGTCGGCGATCTCCTGGTTGCTCAATCCCTCAAGGAGCAGCCCGACCACTTCGCGCTCGCGAGTGCTGAGTACCCCGAAAGCGGCCTGGCGCTGCTCGACCAGGTGCTGCTCCACCAGCCGCCGCGTCTGGGCCGGGTCGAGGTAGACGCCCTCGCGGCGTACGGCCTCGATCGCGCGGATCAGTTCGTCCGCCGACGATCCCTTCACCACGTATCCCGCCGCACCCGCGCGCATCGCCTGGACGAAGTACTCGTCTCCCTCGTGGAACGTGAGGATGATGACCTTGATGTCCGGATACTGCCGGTGGATCCGCCGGGTGAGTTCGATCCCCCCGACCCCGGGCAAC
>SCTU01000162.1 GCA_004297315.1 Dehalococcoidia bacterium
CGCGACCAGCGGCCCGGCGATGCCCTGTCGCGCGCAGACCTCAACCGCGGCGGCGAGGGTGCTGGTCCGTCCGACATCGAGCCAGAGCGGCACGCCGGGACACGCCGCTCTGACCGCGGCCGTCGCCCACGGGATCTCGTCGGGCGGCGGATCGATCCCGAAGTTGAGGTCCAACGCCTGCGCGCCCGCCTCCACCTGTGCGCGTGCTGCTGCGGCCACTGCCGCGCGGTCGTCGCGCGCGAATGCGCTGGCCAGGGCACCACGCCAAAACTGCAGCGATTGGCCGACCAGGAGCATTGGACGGGCGGCGCCCTAGAAGAGCGTCGGCAGCCCGGTCCGACGCTCGCGCCAGCGCAGCATGAGGGCGATCGCGCGGGCCGCCCTCGCAACCGTCGGATAGGTGCCGATCCCGGCGCGGTAGGCCTCCTGCTGGAAGGCGTCCATCTGCTTGCGCGAGGCACTGCGGTCGCGGAGCAGGGCCACGACCGGCGTCCCCGTCTCCGCCTGCGTCTCGGCGAACATCTCCACCGACACCCGGATCTGCTCCTGGATGCGCTCGTCGCGTTCGTCGTCTCCCGGCGTCGTGTCGGGCGCGCCCGGCAGCCCGCGCTGGCCGAAACTGGGCGACGCGATCACCACGTCGTTGGTGGGCGCCTGCGCGACCAGCCGCAAGGTCGTGCGGGCGAGATCGGGCGCGGCCGAGTTCGCGTCGATCGGGTTGTTCACGCTCGTGCCCGCCATTGGGATGTACTCGCGCAACAGCCGCTTCGTCTCCTCCGGCGTCGGCAGCAGGTCGAGGCCCGCCGCGGCGATCGCGTCCGAGGACAGCACAGCGAACCCGCCACCCCCCGCGATCAGCGCGACCCCTCGCCCGCGCACGCGCCTCACGGAGGTCGTGACCGCGACCACGAGGTCGTGCAGGTCGTCCATCGTCTCTGCACGCATCGCGCCGGTCTGGCGGCAGAGCGCGTCGAAGATCTCGGTCGACCCCGCGAGCGAGCCGGTGTGGGAGTGCGCGGCACGCGCCCCAGCGCCGGTGAGGCCGCCCTTCAGCAGGATCACCGGCTTCACGCGCGCCGCGGCCTTGATCGCCTCGAACATCTTGCGACCGTCCTGGACGCCCTCGATGTAGGCCGTGATCACCTCGGTCTGCGGGTCGGCCGCGCCGTACTCGAAGAGGTCGTGCGCGCGGATGTCGATCCCGTTCCCGAAGGAGACGACCTTTGAGAAGCGGACGCCGCGCCGGCCGAGGCCGTGGACGACGTCGCCGGCATTCGCACCGGACTGCGAGATCATCATCACGTTGCCCGGCTCGCCCGGGAACCCATTCATGAACGCGATCCGCTCGGATGGGACGTAGAGGCCCATGCAGTTGGGGCCGACGGCGCGGATCCCGGCGGCCTTGAGCTTGCCGATGACCTCCTGCTCCATCCGCGCCATCTCCGGGTCGCCGGTCTCCGAGAAGCCCGCCGTGAAGAAGTGGATCGACCGCACCTTCTTCTGGATCGCCTGGTCCACCAGGGTCGGCACGGCGCGCGCGGGGATCAGCGAGATCACATGGTCGACGGGGTCCGGGGTGTCGAGGAGCGTCGGGTAGCAGCGCAGGCCGCGCACCTCGGTCATCTTCGGGTTGACCGGGTAGAGGCCACCCTTCTC
>SCTU01000163.1 GCA_004297315.1 Dehalococcoidia bacterium
AGCGCCCCGGGCGCCAAGGTCGACTTCGCCGCGACGCCCGGCCCGAACTGGAAGCGACGCGACCCGATCGCGCCCGCGGCGCCGGCCGGCACAACGCACCGGCTGACGCTCGACGCGGTGGAGTCCGTCGTCGAAGTCGCGCCAGGCGTGACGCAGGAACTGTGGACGTTCAACGGCCAGGCGCCCGGCCCCGTACTGCGCGGCAAGGTCGGCGATACGTTCGAGATCACGCTGGTGAACAAGGGCAAACTCGGTCACTCGATCGACTTCCACGCCAGCAAGGTCGCCTGGAACGACGAGATGCGGACGATCAAGCCGGGCGAGAGCCTCGTCTACAAGTTCGAGGCGAAGCACTCCGGGATTTTCATGTACCACTGCGGCACAGCGCCCGCTCTGCACCACATCGGCAACGGCATGTTCGGGGCGATCATCATCGACCCGCCGGGCCTGCCCGCCGTGGATCAGGAGTTCTTCTTCGTGCAGTCGGAGTACTACACCGGCCCGCTCGGCCAGCCGGGAGACCTGACGAAGATGCAGAACGAGGCGTGGGACGCAGTGGTCTTCAACGGCTACGTGAACCAGTACCTGCACCAGCCGATCCGCATCGAGCCCGGCAAGCGCTACCGCGCCTGGGTGCTGGACGCGGGCCCGTCCGAGAACTCCTCGTTCCACGTGGTCGGGACGATCTTCGACACCATGTACAAGGAGGGCGCCTACACGCTCCGGCCCGGTGACGCCCGGGGCGGCGCGCAGGCCCTCGACCTGCAACCGGCACAGGGCGGCTTCGTGGAGTTCTCGATGGACGAGCCTGGCCTCTACCCCATCGTGACGCACAAGTTCGCGAACGTCGGCAAGGGCGCGCTGGGCCTGTTCCAGGCGGGCGAGGTGCCCGCGGCGGGCGGCGCTGCCCACTAACGAAGCCCGCGCAGAGGCGGCCGGCGGGGAGAGGACCTCGCCGGCCGCCTGCGGGACGGTCCTAGGCGGGCAACGGGTGCCGGCGTCGAAGCACGACCCGCGCGAGCGACGCCAGGCCTCGGACCGCGGCGTCCCCCAGACGGGTCCCCCAGGTGTGAGGACGGGCAACGCGCCCCGCGTCCATCAACGCCGCTACCGCCCACCACACTCGCTCAGATCGCCCGGCGACCGCGAGCAGTGGCCCCGGCCAGGCGTGGAGGATGTCGGCGAGGTAGCCGGCACGTTCGAGGTCCGGCCAGAGTTCGCGGTGCATGACGTCCTGGTACTCGGAAAGGTCGGCCGCCGCGCCGGTGAGGTAGCGGTGGACGATCGGGGCGAGGACGTGTCCGGATTGGACGGCGCCGTACATCCCCTCACCCAGGAGCGGCTCCACCAGGCCAGCCGCGTCGCCTACCAGCGCGACCCCGCCACGGGCCACGGCCATCCCGCTCCGCTGTAACGGCAACTGGTGGCCCACCTCGTCGCGCAAGGCGCGCGGATCCCACCCGTAGGAGCGGACGTAGGCGTCCAGGGTGTCGCGCAGTTTCGGGCCGGTGTGCGCCCAGCCGCCCACACCAATGTTGATGTGGTCCTCTTTCGGGAAAAGCCAACCATACCCGCCGGGGATCAGCGCGACGTCGATCGCAACGTGACCGCGCAACCAGTCCGGGATGCCGTCCGGACACGGCAGGTTCCCCTCGAGTGCCACGCCGTGAGTGAGCGGACGGTCGAGCCCAACGGACCGCCCAACGACGCCGTTCGCGCCGTCCGCTCCCACCACCACGCGCGCGGTGTGGGAGACGGGCCGGCGTTCCTCGTCCACAGTGCGCACGTCGTACGTGCCGTCCGGACGTGCTTCGACCGAACGGACGACCTGCCGTTCGACAAACTCGACACCGGCCTCGACAGCCCGGTCAACGAGGAAGGCGTCGAGGCGTCGACGTTGCGTCATGTAGAGGACAGGCACGCCAACTTCGCGCGTGACCGTCCCGGTGCGCGGACTTCCGAGGATGACACCCGTGGCGATGTGCTCGACGACCGGCGAGAGGTCAAAGGGGAGCAGCCCCATCGTCTTCGCCGAGACGCCGCCGCCGCAGGCCTTGTCGCGCGGGAAGTCGGCGCGGTCGAGCAGCAATACACGATGGCCAAGTTGGGCGATCTCGCGTGAAGCGGTGGAGCCGGCCGGGCCCGCCCCAACCACGATCACGTCAACGTCCATCGTGGCCTCCTGTCTGACTCGGAGCCGGCCTGCACAGCAGTCTAGTGGTTCTATGAACGATCCACCTGACCTTCGTCCCGCAAGAAGGTGACCCTCGTCCGCCCGCTGGATCGCGCAGGACGAGACAATGAGGGCAGGAGGCCCGACATGAGCCTGCCGTCGGCCACCGGGATGACAGCGGACGTCGCGGTCGCCGCCGACGCCACCACGCCAGGCCGGCCGCCCGCCTTAGAATTGCGCGGCCTCACGAAGCGTTACGGGACGCTGACCGCCGTCTCGTCGGTGAGCCTCTCGGTCGCTGCGGGCGAGATCCTCGGACTGCTGGGCCCGAACGGCAGCGGGAAATCGACCACGCTGAACCTCGTCATGGGGTTCATCAAGCCCACCGCCGGCGAGGTGATCATCCACGGCCACTCGCTACGCACCGCGCCGCGCGCCGCCCTTCAGGACGTCGGCGGTCTGGTGGAGGGCAGCGCCTTCTACCCGTACCTCTCGGGTCGCCTCAATCTCCAGATGCTCGCCCGTCTCCGCGGGCTCCCCGCGTCCCGAGCGGACGAAGTCCTCGAACTGGTCGGTATGCTCCACGCCGCCGAGCGGACGTTCGGCGACTACTCGCAGGGGATGCGCCAGCGCCTCGGCGTTGCCGGCGCACTCATGCACCGGCCGCGCCTCATCGTGCTTGACGAGCCGACCAGCGGCCTCGACCCCGCCGGCACGCGTGAGATGCGCGCGTTGCTGCCACGGGTCGCCGCGGAGGGCACCACCGTGGTGCTGGCGAGCCACCTGCTGACGGAGGTCGAGCAGGTCTGTACGCGCGTCGCCATCATGCAGGCCGGCACAATCCTCACCACGGGCGCGGTCGAGGACCTGCTCCACCAGCGTCCGCGCTGGCGTGTCCGTCTCGCCCCCGACGCACGCCCGCGCGCCGCGGAATTGCTTCGCGTCCTCCCCGGCGTCCGCTCCGTGGAGGCGGCCGAGGACGACCTCCTCGTCGAGGCGGAGACAGACGGAGAGTCGCTGAACCGGGCGCTGTTCGCGGCCGGGTTGGTGGCGAGCGAACTCGAACCCTTGGTCCCGTCGCTGGAGTCGGTTTTTATCGAGCTGACAGAACGGACACCCGCCCCATGACGGCGCTCATCGCCATCGAGTTCACGAAGATCGTCCACCGCCGCCTGAACCAGATCACGTTCGCGGTGACCCTGGCGTTGCTCGTCGTCATATACGTGCTGCTCTGGATGACCAGTGACGTGATCACGGAGGCCGGCGTCGGCGGCACGGCCGGCACCACGCTCCGTTCCACGCTCTACCTGAAGGAGACCGTCCCCTTCGCGATGCTGATGCTGTACACGGTTGGCTTTGCGGCCGGGATCGTGGTGATCGGCTCCAACGTGGGGTCGGAGTACGGTTGGAACACCGTCCGCAGCGTCACCGCGGCGGAGCCGCGCCGCTGGCGCGTCCTCCTGGCCAAACTCCTGGCGCTTTGGGGCCTCGTGGTGGCTGCGCTCATACTGGGACTTGCCGTGATGCTCACCACGAGCACCATCATCACGCTGGTTGCCGGCGAGTTCGACCTCTCATTCGTGGACGCCGAATACCTCCGCGAGTCCACCTACTCGTTCCTGCGTGTAATCGTCGCCACGGCGCCGTACTTCTCTCTCGCGGTCCTGCTCGCGACGGTCGGGAAGTCCGCGACGGCGGGGATTGCGCTCGCGTTCGGCGTGGGTTTCCTTGAGGGCATCCTGAGCGGCCTGATGACGCTCGCGGGCGGCTGGGTGGACGAGATCCCACAGTTCTTTCTGGACGCCAATGCGGACACCCTCGGCGTCGCCAGCGGCGGCCAGCTCGGGGAGATGTTCGGCAGCGGTTCAGCCTTCGGGCAGGCGTTCGAGCGCCCCAGCGTCCCGCACGCGATCGTCGTCCTCCTCTGTTGGACCGCGGTCTTCCTCGGCGGTTCCTTCTGGGCGTTCCACCGCCAGGACCTCGAGTACCAGGGTTGATCGCCGCACGCGGCCGTCGACGCCGCGGCCGAGGTACTACGATCGCGGCATGGCCGACGCCCACGACGCACTGAGCTACTCCGCGACGAAGACGGGCGAACGCGACATCCTGCCTGCGGGGATGATGAGCGTGGAGGAAGCCCGTGCGCGCATCCTCGACGCGATCGAGGTGTTGCCCGGCGTCGAGACGCCGCTCCTCGACGCGCTCGGGCTCGTGCTCGCCGAGGATGTCCGCGCGGCGTTCAACATTCCGCCGCTCGCCAACACCGGGATGGACGGCTACGCCGTCCGCAGCGAGGACACCGCAGGCGCCACCTATGAGACGCCTCGGACACTCCGCGTGACGGGCTACCTCGCCGCCGGGACCGTCTTCGAGGGCCGCGTAGGACCGGGCGAGGCAGTCCGGATCATGACCGGCGCGCCGATCCCCGATGAGGCCGACACGGTCGTCCCCTTCGAGGAGACCGACGAGTACGACTGGACGACGCGCGAGTCGGCCCGTCGCGCGGGCGAATGGCAGCAGGCGCCGCGCGACGCCGTCCGGATCGACGTCGCCGCGAAGCCGGGCGCGAACATCCGCCCCGCCGGCGAGGACGTCCGCGCGGGCGAACTCGTCCTGCCACGCGGGACGGTGCTCGGCGCAGCGCAGGTCGGCGTGCTCGCCTCGCTCGGCCTCGCGCGCGTGGCCGCGCATCGACGCCCGGTCGTCGCGATCCTCTCGACCGGCGACGAACTGGTGCGCCCGGGTGAACCGCTCACACCCGGCAAGATCTACGACGCCAACGCCTTCAGCCTTGCCGCGCAGGTGCGCGCGTTCGGCGCGGAGGCGCGCGTCCTCGATGTCGCGCGCGACACCGTCGAGGCACTCACCGCGCGGATCCGCGAGGGCCTCGCAGGTGCCGATCTGCTCGTGACCAGCGCCGGCGTCTCTCGCGGTGACTTCGACGTCGTGAAGACGGTCCTGGCACAGGAAGGCGAGGTCGACTTCTGGACGGTGCGTATGAAGCCGGGCAAGCCGCTTGCCTTCGGCGCCTTCCGCGGCCCGGAGGGGCGGCGGATCCCCCACCTCGGCCTCCCCGGCAACCCCGTGAGCGCGATGGTCACGTTCGAGCTCTTCGGCCGCGCCGCCCTCTTCAAGATGGCGGGGCGCCTCCAGCACGACGCCGAGGCTTGGCAACGGCCTCGCGTCCGCGCCGTGGCTCTCGACCGCATCCGCAACACCGACGGCCGGCGCTTCTACGCGCGCGGCGTCGCCGAACAGACGCCCGAGGGCTGGACCGTGCGCCTCACCGGCCCGCAGGGCTCCGGCGTCCTCACCTCGATGGCGCTGGCAAACGCCTACGCGGTCTGCCCCGAGGACGTCGAGGAAATCCCGGTGGGGACAGAGTGCGAGGTCATCCTCGTCGACCGCGAGATGCCGGTCCCGCCGCCGTCGCGCGGATGACCGCCGAGCCGCTTGCACGCCTCGTGCAGATCGCCGGCGCTCCCGGCTCGGGGAAATCGCTGCTCATCACCGCGCTGACCGAGGCGTTCCGGGCACGTGGCATCCGCATCGCCTCCGCGGAGCGCCGGCCGGACGGGGTCACCGCCTTCGTGCTCTCGAACGGCGGCCGTGCCACCCTCGAGAGCGAACAGCCGCTCAACCGGCTCCCCCAGATCCTCCGCTCGCTCGACCCGTCGGCGCGCCTCCTGTTCGCAGAGGGCTACGCGGCCAGCGCGGACGGCATTCTCGTCCCGACAGTCGAGGTGCTGATGTGGGGCGTCGGGCCGGCGACGCCCGCGGCGGCGCTCGTGGCGACGGTGGACGGCGCGGCGTTGCTGCGAGAGTTCCAGCGCT
>SCTU01000164.1 GCA_004297315.1 Dehalococcoidia bacterium
GCGACCTCCACGCCCACGCCGACCGCCACGCCCAGCGCGACTCCAACGGCCACGCCGACGGTGACGCCGACCGCCACGTCGACGTCGACCCCGACCGCGACCGCCACGTCGACGAGCACCCCGACCGCCACGCCTTCGGCAACTCCGACAGCGACATCGACCGCTACGCCGACCGAGACGCCCTCGGCGACCCCGACCCCGGACGACCGCATCGGGCACTAGGACTTCAGGTTCGGCCAGCCAGGACGACGGACGCCCGCACACGCGGGCGTCTTCGTGTGCCAGCCGGAGGCGGAGGAGGCTCTACTCGAAGCGCAGCAGGACGATCGCGCCGTTGTCGATCTGCTCGACGCTGTTCACGAACGACGGTGCGCCCGTCACGTACGCGCGCCACTCCTGCGTGGTGGGTTCGAACTGGTAGACCGTGCGCACCAGGCGGCCGTCCACCAGCAGATGCGTGAACCGCAGGGGATAGCCCGCCGGCCCTCGATACACCATCAGCGCGAGGCCCGGCCCCGGCGGTCGCACACCCAGCAGCGCCGCCGTCTCCGCACCAGCGGGCAGCAGTGGCCCGAGCCCGGCCAGCGAGCCGAGGTCCGCGCGGAACGCGCCCGAATCGCCGGGTGCGACCAACACCGACTGCACGCGCGACATCAGCACGCTCGTCAAGGCATCGCGCGCCGCGCGCGGGAACGCCTCCTGCATCAACGCGAGCGCCCCCGCCACGTGGGGCGCTGAGGCCGAGGTGCCGGAGAACACCTCGCCCAGCGGGCCGGCCGCCGGCGCCAGCACTTCCGGCTTCGCCCGCCCGTCCGCCGTCGGCCCGCGCGACGAGTACCCGGCCTCTGAGCGCAGTGAGGAGGCCAGCGCGCCCACGGAGATCACCGTGCCGTTGTCCGCCGGCGCGGCCAGTGACCCGCCGGGGACGGCGAACTCCAGCGGGAACCCTCGGTCCGGCGCGCCCACGAAGAGCAGGTCGAGCCGTCGTCCGGGACCGCCGCCCGCCGGGCCGGTGATCGAGGCGGTGTAGACGCCCGACTGCGTGGCGAGCACCTGGATGCTCTCCAGCGGGTCCTGCCGGCAGGACTGCATCCCGCGCGAGGCTCGCACCAGCGCACCGTCCGGCCCTCGCAGTTCCAGGTCGTAGTCCGTGCAGGCCTGGCCCGCGGGCTCGTCCCAGCGCAGCGACACGGTGATCAGGTCGCCCTGGACGAAGACGTGCGCGTTGGAGCGGCGCTCCGGCGCAAACTCGTGCAGCCCGTCGTTGTCACCGTCGAAGTACGGCCCGGACCAGTGCTGTTGCGCCCAGTTTCCGGAGGCCACGGCCCACGCCTCGCCCGCCGTTGTACTCCGGCGCACGGCGTCGTTCACCGCGCCGCTGCCGTCGCCGAAGCCGTTGTGCACGTAGCCCAACGAGAACGAGACGACGTCCACGCGCTCCTGCACCAGGTAGTCCACCGCGGCGTTCAATTCCGTCACGGTGGAGAAGTTCACGAGGTAGAGCGTCGCGTTCGGCGCGATCGAGGCCACCACCTCCGCCGCGCGCCGTCCGTGGTCGGAGCCGCCGATGCGCCCGTCCGCGCGGAACGAGCGCACGGTGACCTGCCTCGGCAGCGCCACGCCGAGCGCCTGCTCGTAGCCCTCGAAACCGGTGTCGACGATCGCCACCTTCACGCGGTGGCCCGTGAAGCCCGCCGCGCGCCAGCGGTCGACGCCCATCGACTGCGCGGCGGTCGAGAACGTCGTCCCCAGCTGCAGCGGGACGAAGAGTTCCGATTCGATCAATTCGAGGTCAGCGGAATCGTGCAGCGCCTGCCGCGCCGCCGCCGGCACCACCGCCTGCAGCCGGCCGCCGGCCTCGAGTTCGACGCGGCCGCCGGCTGCGACGATCGCCGCGCGGGCCGCGGCGGCCGTCGTGCGCGGCCTGGCCTCGATGCGCACCTCGTCCACGGCGTCGGAAGACGTCGCCGCAGACGCGACGACGGGCCCTCGCGTGCGGACGTCCTCGCCACAGCCGGCGAGCGACACGCAAGCGACGAGGCAAAACACAATCGCGACGCGGCGGCGAGGAGACATTCAGCCTCGGCGTGTACAGATGCGAGAACCGCGAGTGATTCCGAGTCTACCCGCGCCTTCGTCCTGCGTCCGCATGCGTTGGCAAGATCGCATCCTTCTGCGAAGATGCGGCCCCAGCACACCGGGCCGATCGGGCGGCCGGGAGAACACGATGACCCCACTGCGCACTGCGACCGTCGTGGTCGTCAGCTTGCTGACGGCGCTCCTCGCCGCCTGCGGGGCGAAGGACGAGTTGCCGAAGGTCACGGCCCAGGCCCCCACAACCGTCACGCCGTTCGTGCCGTCTCCGCTGGTCGTGACCGGCCTCGAGTACGCCTTCGGCATCGAGGGTCAGGCCGCCCCCGGCATCCAGACCATCACCTTCAAGAATGCCGG
>SCTU01000011.1 GCA_004297315.1 Dehalococcoidia bacterium
CCGTGCCAGTCCTACACGCTCGACGTCGACATCCAGTGGGTGGACAGCGGAGAGCACCACACGGTCCAGGTCCACTCCGGTAGCGGCCGCGCGGACATGGGGAACTGGTTCGTGAACAGCACCGGCGGTACCGCCGCGCACGAGAGCGGGCACATGTTCGGCAATGCTGACGAGTACGCCGACGCGAACTGCCCGGGCCGCACGGTCACCTCAGATGGGAGCATCATGCAGAACAGCCAGACCGGGCAGGTCCTGCAGCGCCACTACCAGGGCTTTGCGGACTGGCTGTCCGCCTGGACGTGCTGCAGCTACGCGGTGGGAAATAGAGGCTAACGTCATGACGCAGCAACCGACGACCATTCACTTCGACGCTGAGCGTCTGGGCGACTTTGAACTCGCGGCGGACGTTGGCAATCCGTATTCGCCGGACGGTGCCACGCGGGCCGTGCTCGCGGGCACGGGCGAGGTCGTGGTCACGCATCGACGGTTGGATTTGGGCAAGCCCGGCGAAGGTGGACAAGACGGTGAGCAGGTGGGCACGCACCGGCTGGGCCCGGACGCCACGCGGACGCTGGTCGCGCGCGCCTCGACGTTCGTCTGGGGCGCCCCGTTCCCTGCTCGCCCGGGCATACCTGACGAGCCGGTGATCACGTGGACACTCTCCGACCGTCGAGGCGGGCAGGTGACGTTGAAGGCCTGGCTACGGGATGTCGAACGAGACGAGCGGATGGCGCCCGTGCTCACCACGCTTCGGCAGGCGGTCGACGCCGCGACCGACGGACGTCATTACCTGTAGCAGCACCCGCGAGGGCCAACGAGAGCGCAGGTGGGGTCATGAAATCGGCGAGCGATCCACTGGTGCTCCGCAACGCCGCGGACCTCCGCGTGCTGCTGCGCGGGAGAACCCGAGGCAAGACGATTACGCTCGACACTCCGCAGCTGCCCCTCGATGAGCAAATGCGCTGGCAGGCGCGTCTCGCGCGCGACAACGGAGCATGCGGTTGCGAGACGGGGGAACGCTTCAGCGTCGTCGGCCTGATCGCCATCGTGCTGCTCGTCTGGCTGACGTGGGGACGGGCGGACTGGAGCTGGCTTGACCGGGGACTGTGGGCCTTCGGCATCCTGCTCGCCACGGGACTCGCGGGAAAGGCGACCGGACTCTGGAAGGCTCGCCAGCGCCTGCGGCACTCGGTTGCCGAACTCAGCGTGCGGCTAGCGAGTCTTGAAGACGCCGTCGCGCCGTCAGGCCCTGCCTTGGTCAACTACGGAGAATCCGCGCTCCACAACTGAATGCGACGTCCTCGATCGTCGATGAGCAGCTCGGCCAGAGGCCACGACGCGTTCGAGCCGTGCCACCGCGTGCCGCCGATGCCTGCGTGCACCGACCGACCAGAGGCCGGGCCGAGGGCTAGGGTGCGGCGATCGGGAGCGGGAAGACGTACGACTGGATCGGCTCCAGATGCTCGTACGTGTCGGTGACTGGCGTTGCCCGACCGAGGGGTAGCCGGAGCTGGGCGACGGCGGCGGCGGTGAACAGAGCGTACGCGCCGCTCCCGACGGCTTCGGCGGCGTGGTTCTTGAGCAGCCGGTGCACGGCGTTCACATCGGGCCCAAGGAGCTCCTCGCGACCCGCGATCGGATGGACGACGTACGTACCCGCGTGGAGGATGAACTTCAGGTCGAGGTCGATGCCGAGTGCGCAGGCGGAGCAGCCGCACGTGCGCGCCTCCTCAGCCGTCGCGATCTGTCCCCTGAATTCGCCATAGCAGGCATCGATGAAGTCGAGCACTTGCTGGCCGTGGATTGCCAGGTCGTCCGCGCCGGCAAATGCGAAGACTGCGTCACCCTCGGTCTTTGAAAGCGTGAACGGCGGGATGAGCCGCTCGACGACGCCGTCGAGAAGCGTCGCCATCAGCGGATACGCCGGGGGGATGACGCCGGTCCGGCCCATCTCCTCGCCGTGCGCCGCACCGACTGCCTGCAGGAATGCGGTGTATCCGGAAATGTCGGCGAGCAGGAGCGTCCCCTGCCTCGCGGCGACCACGTCATGTGCTGGCACGCTCGCCTCCCGCGCGAGTTGCGACCGACCACAATGGTACCCCGATGGCGGGGCGCATCCCGGCAATCAGCGCTTGGCTTCGCCGCCGACCTGCGATGACGTGCGCGTCTCCCGACTGCTCACGGTGGAGACGCGAGAAGGCGGACTGCCGGCCTCGCGAACCTCTGAGCGACCTGCGCCACCAAACCCTCGACACGTTCATAGAACAGGTGTTCTATGGAACAGCGTCACCCCTCGGCGGGGGTGGGAAGGAGCTGGCGCCATGGCCCGCATGCTGACCGACGTCATGGAACGCGAGGCGTACGAGGACGCCCTCGACCCGCTGCCCGACGACGACCTGCCCGAGGTCGACGTCGATGACCTCGACGGACAGGACGGCGACGACCTCGACGAGGCAGGCGACCCACTCGAGGACGAGCCGGCCGCCCTGCTCGACGACGCGCTCGACGACGTGCCGGACGACGACTTCGCGGACGCCGACGGCGAGCCGCTGCCGGACGAGGTGCAGGCGGAGATCGAGGCGCTGGCCGCTGAGGGCCTCGCCGGCGAGGAAGCCGAGCGCGCACGCGGCCTGGAGGAGGCGCTCGCCGCGACGCAGCGCGAACTCGCCCGCCAGCGCGACCTCGCCTCGGTCGCCGTCGCGCGCTACCGCGAGGCGGTGCTCGCCGCGGAGCCGGACCTGCCGCCGGAGATGGTGCGCGGCGAGAGCATCGAGGACGTGGACGCCTCGATCGCCGCGGCGCGCACGATGGTGGCCCACGTCCGCGAACGCGTCGAGGCCCGCCGCCCCTCGGAGCGCGGCTTCCCCGCCGGCGCCCCCGCCCGCGAGTCGAGCGCGCGCGGCCACCTCACTGCGCGCCAGAAGATCGCGGCCGGCCTGCAGGAGCGGATGATCTAGCGCCTCGGGTCACTCGCCCACGGGCTCGCGAGAGGCATTGATGGATTGTGATCGACGATATGCGTATCGGGATGATCCGAATTGCGGCCGTTACCCGTGCGTTCCTACAGTGGCCAGGCAGATAGACGATCCGTGACCGACCGGCCCTCGGATCGACCGACGTTTCTCAATCCCCATGTGCGCTCTCGGATGGAGTTGCGGGGCATCACCGCAGAAGCGATCGACTGGGTCCTCGCGAACTATCACACGCAGTTTCCAGCCGCTCCGCGACAAGGCATGAAACCTGCCATCATCTATCAGGGGACGTACGGCGGACGAGAACTGCAGGTCTACGTACAGCGGGATTCTCACCCGCCGTACGTAAAGACCGCGGCATGGAGGGACTAACCCATGCAGCCAGTCACCTACGACGCAGATGCAGATGTGCTGTACGTACGCCTGAACGACGGTCAATCCGCCCGACAGTCTCGGCTTGGCGATCTACGGATTATCGATTTCGACGCCGACGGCACGATTCTCGGCATCGAGTTTGTTGACGCCAGCGGCGGCGCCGATCTTCGCGATCTCCCGTTCGCTCAGAGGGTGGAGCAGCTGATCCACGACAGCGGACTACCGATCAGGCTCTACGCGTAAACGACTCGGGGACAGAACAAGCCCCCGCGTCTGCCGCCGGAGATGGTGCGTGGCGAGAGCATCGAGGACGTGGACGCCTCGATCGCCGCGGCGCGCACGATGGTGGCGCGCGTCCGCGAACGCGTCGAGGCCCGCCGCCCCTCGGAGCGCGGCTTCCCCGCCGGCGCCCCCGCCCGCGAGTCGAGCGCGCGCGGCCACCTCACCGCGCGCCAGAAGATCGCGGCCGGCCTGCAGGAGCGAATGATCTAGGGGGTGGAGAAGGACTCCAGCTCGGGCGCCCGGAAAGGTGCGTATATCCACTCCTGGAGGGCGCGAGCATCCAGACCCGTGGGGACGTGCTTAGACCAGAAGTCCCACGATTCCCGAACCATGTCTTCGATGGTCGGGTACTTCGCGATGACCGAGTCCTCAGACTCGCCCCGGGCCAGTGCCAGTTTCACCGAACGCTCAACCGCAGGTGACAGGTAACCCCACCTCCGCGACGTACGCCATGCCATGCAGCACCTCCCGCATGTATTATACAATAACGTAGGACGCATGGAACTGTTCTGCTGTCACGATCCGGTATCAGGTTGGGGAAGTCAGGCGCGCCGACATGCACATGCGTGCGAGCGGACAGGCATGGCATTGCGTCACGCGAGCGCCGCAGAGGTCGCGCCCGAGCCGCACGAGGTTCACGTGAAGCGAGTAGCGGTGTTCGGGGCGCACCGCGCGGTGAATCGACTCATGCGCGTCAGGCCAGGACGTCTCCTCCGTGAGCAGTCCGACCCGCTTCGAGACTCGAAGCACGTGCGCATCGACAGGGAGCACGTCGTGGCCGCACGTGTACATCAACACACAGCGCGCAACCTTCAGGCCGACGCCAGGTAGCGACGTGAGAAAGGCCTCGGCGTCCGCGGTGCTCATCCGCCGCAAGCGCCGGAGACTCAAGGTCCCCATCTCGTCGCGGATGGCACGCAGGACGATCCGAATCCGCTTCGCGCGCTGCTCAGACAGCCCGAGGGGCGCGATCACCCGCCGCAACGACTCCTCGCGGGCCCGCAGCACGTGGTCCCACGTCGGGAAGCGAGACTTGAGGGCGTCCCACACGCCGTCGACGCCGTACTGCGTTTGCACCGTGAGCAGGATGTAGATCAGCTCGTCGAGCGGGTCGCGCTTGTTCCCGAGCGGCAGGCGAAACCTCGAAGGCTCGCCGTAGTGCGTGGCCAGGGCCGTGCGGATGCGGTGAGGGCTAGCGAAACTGCTCATCGGCGAGCTTCAAGACGGCAAGAATGCCCCTCTCCTCGCCACGAGCCGCAAGGAGTGCTTCAAGTTCTTGGTGCAGTCGGGGACGACAGGCCGCCCGCGCGTCCGCCACCTTCGCCGCCTCCGCCGGAATCGCGTCGATGAGAGAGCCAATTCCAGGCCGACCGGTCAACCATTCCCAGAACGGCTTACCAACCTTGTAGGAATACGTGAATCCGTTCAGGTCTGCCCACTCGTCTCCGGCTGGGAATTCACAAACAATCTCTTGATCCACAGCGTCACCGCGCACAACGCCAATGAGGGCGCGGACCCGACCTCCTCGCGCCCGCTTAGGTTTGGAAAACTCGTCCACCCGCTGCTTCAGTTCCCGACGAAGCGCATTTCTAAATCGGCCGGTCAAGGTGTTGGTCTGTGACTTGACTTCAACGATCCATAGATCGCCGTCCTTTTCGACGATGAGATCACTCAGGTCAATGGCCCGCTCAGCCAGGTCAGTCGCGATTTTCTGGATGCAATCGCCCATGTGGGTTTCTTCAGACGAAGAC
>SCTU01000165.1 GCA_004297315.1 Dehalococcoidia bacterium
AGTTCCGGGGCCAGCAGTTCGCGACGGGCCTCGTCGGCGCGGCGGTCTTCCCGCTGATCGGCCTGCTCACGGGTGGCGCATGGCCGGTGTGGCTCTGGCTCGCGACGTTCGCGGCGGGGTACGCCGCGCCGAGCTGGCAACTGAACGCCCGCCTGCGGCGGAGGCGGCTGACGGTGGTGACGGAGACGCCCGCCGCGCTGGACCTGCTCGTGCTCGGCGCGAGCGCCGGGCTCTCGCCGGAACAGGCGCTCGCCGAGACCGCAAAGCAGCTCGACGGCGTGCTGGGCGTCGCGCTGCGCTCCGTGGTGCTGGAGGCGAGCATCGGCGGCCCGGACTACGCGGAAGGGCTGCGTCTGCTCGCCGAACGCGAAGAGGTCCCCGGGCTGCGCTCGCTCGCCGACACCTGGCGGCTGGCGCACCAGCAGGGGACGCCGCTGGCGCCGGCCATGCTCGCGCTCTCCCAGACCGCCCGCGATCGCGAGCGCACGCAGCTCCTCGAAGAAGGCGGGAAGGCCGCGGTGCGGATGCTGTTCCCGATCGCGTTCTGCATCTTCCCGGTGTTTCTGATCGTGCTGCTGTACCCCGCCGGGGTGCAGTTGCTCGGGCTCGGGCGGTGACGCGCCGGGCCGGGTGAATGTCGGTTCGACAAGGAGGACGACATGTTCAGGCAAGTGAGACGGGCGACCCGCACGCTCCACGAGGAGCAGGAGGGCGCCGCCATGACCGAGTACGCCATCGTGGTCGCAGGCATCGCCGTGGTGGCGATCGTCGCCGTGCAGTTGCTCGGCCAGGCGATCGTCGGTGTCTTCACGGACATCGTGACCGCGCTGACGGCGATCTAGTCCGATGCGACGCCTGCTGTCCGACGAATCCCCGCTCCTGGACGAATCCGGGGCCGGGACGGTCGAGCTCGCGCTCACGCTGCCACTGCTGCTGATGGTGCTGATCGGAGCGGTGCAGATCGCGCTGGTCCACCACGCCCGGACCGTCGCCGAGACGGCCGCGGTCGAGGGCGCGCGGCTGGCGGCGGCAGAGGGCTACACGCTCGCAGCGGGCGCGGCCCGGACGCAGGAGCTGCTGGAGGCTGGCCTCGGTCAGACCGGCGCGGCGTTCGCGGTCAGCACCGAGACACAGGGCGACGTCGTGATCGCGCGAGCCAGCGGGAGCTATCCGCTGATCATCCCGTGGGTCACCTCGCTTGCGCTCCCGATCGACGTGTCGGCGGAGGTGTGGCGGGAGGAGTTCCGTGATGGTCCGTAGGCCGGCGGCGCCGCTCCGCACACTCGCTTCTGACCAGTCGGGGAGCGCGCTCATCGAGACGGCGCTCGTGATCCCGGTGCTGCTGCTGTTCGTGGTCGGCGTGGTGATGGTGGGACGTGTTGTGCAGGCGGAGATCGCGGTGCAGGCCGTGGCGCGCGAGGCCGGACGAACCGCAGCCCTGGCGCCATCCGCTGCGCAGGGCGTCGCGGACGCCGAGGCGCGATCGCGCTCCGTCGCGGCGGGCTACTCGCTGGCGCTCGACCGGCTGGAGGTGGCGATCGACCCGGGCGGGTTCGAGCGCGGGGGGACGGTCCACACGTCCGCGGCCTATCTCGTGCCGCTGGGCGACCTCCCACTGCTCGGCACGATCGCCGTCACCGTGTCCAGCACGCATCAGCAGCGCATCGACGTCTACCGCAGCCGGACGGCGGCGGCGCCGTGATCGCGCGGGTGCGGCGGCTCGCCGCGGATGAGGGCGGACAGGCGCTCGTGCTGACGGCCGTGTTCCTGCTCGGACTCGTGGCGGTCGCCGGACTGGTCGCTGACGGCGGCCTGGTGATGGCGCAGCGCCGCGACCTGCAGCACGTTGCCGATGCGGCGGCGGCCGCGGGCGCGATGCAACTGGACGAGGCCACCTACCGCGCCTCCGGCGGGGCCACGGTCGTGCTCGACCCAAGTGCCGCGGGCAGTGCCGCGATCGCATACCTCATAGGCGAAACTGGAACGGACCATGCGGTGTCCGCAGACGGCTCGCAGGTGCGCGTGGAGGTGTCGCGTCAGGCGACGACGGCCTTCCTCCAGGTCCTCGGTGTCACGCACGTCGAGATCCGCGCCCACGCCGTCGCGGCACCGCGCACCGCAGCAGGAGGTCCGTAGCGATGCGCGAGATGCGAGCAGGGATGGTAGCCGTCGGGATCATGTGTGCGGCCGTGCTGGCCGCCTGCGGGGGCAGTTCGGCCACACCGAGCCCGACTCTGACGGCGGAGCCAACAGTCACAGCGACGGCGACTGCGCCCACGGCGACGCCCACTCCCTCGCGGGACGCGATCGTCGCGGAAGTCAGCCAGGCGTACCTCGCCTACTGGGACGCCTACGCCGACGCCGTGCTGCACCTCGACATCACGCGCGTCGAGCGGTTCGCGTCGGGCGCAGAGCTCGAGGGTATTCGCGAGGAGATCGAGACGCTGCGAGCTGACGGCATCGCTGCTCGCATTCGCGTCGAGCACGATTTCGATGTGATCTCTGTGAACGAGTCCTCGGCCGTCATCGTCGACGAGTACGTGAACAACAGCTTCGTCGTGGACGCGAAGACTCTCGCGCCTGAGGAGGCAGACGGTCCCGGAGATGTGATCAAGGACACGATCCTCTTGGAGCGTGTGGACGGGCGCTGGGTTGTGACGCGCGGTGCCAGAGAACCGGCGCCACCACGATGAGACATGCCATAGGGTGCGTTCTTGGTCTCGCCTTCGCGTTGTTGCTGGTGTCATCAGCCCACGCGGAGCCGCCAACTCCCGGAAGTGGTTACGGGCCACGGCCGAATCGCCCTGAGGTAGTCGAGACGAACGTCGTCGCGACCGGGAATGGCGTCACGATCTTCATCGGCGTCCGGTCGACGATCCCCGGTACGCCCGGAGCCCCTGGCTCCACTGTGATCGTGAA
>SCTU01000166.1 GCA_004297315.1 Dehalococcoidia bacterium
GCTGGCGACGGCCTGCGAGGTGCCCGCCGCCGCGCCGGTGGTGGCGCCGTGAGAAGCCTCGGCCCCGGTCACCTTTACGTCCAGCGTCATGCCGGCGACCGCGTGTCCCGGCACGTCGCAGATCAGTTGGGTGTCCTTTGTGAACGGCCCGAACTTCACCTTCTCGGTCTCGCCTGAGTTCAGCAGCTTGGTACCCGTGTTGCCCAGCTTCAAATCGTGGGGGATCTGGCCGGTGTTCTTGACCGTGATCTCCAGCGTGGTGTTGGGCGCGACTTCGATCGACTTCGGCTTGATCGCGATGTCGACGAGCTCGACGTCGATCGCCTTCGTCGTGGCGGTGGCCGCCGCACCCTCGCTCGTCTCGGCGGGCGACTCTCCCCCGGCGCTCACGAGGGCGACCGAGGCCACGAGCAGCGCCCCTGCGCCCAGGACGGCCCCGAGGGTCGCCATCATCTTGAATCCGGAGTCCATGAATCGCTCCCCTGTTCCTGGCCGGGCGCTTACCCGGCGTGCTTCCGAGGTTATTGCCCGCCCGGAAGGACATTCGTCCCCCAAACGTCATGGATTAGGTAGGACTAACGTACGGAATCGCCCCACGCGAAAGGCAGGGTGGGGGATGGGAAGGCGGGGGCGGGAACTACGGCGCAGTCTGCAACGTCTTTGAGGCAGCCGCGTTGTATCTCACGGATGGCAGAAAGGGGCCCCGAGATGGCCCGCGTACGATTCTGGCGCCGGTTTCCCCTCGCATTGATCCTGTTTGCGTCGTTGGCCGGTGCCCTGCTCAGCCAACCCGCTGCTGCCCAGCAGACGCCTCCATCGATCTTGCCTCCGCCGCCCTTCGAGGGCCCCGCGCCGCGGCCGGGAGACGTCGCGTTGCTGCGGACGTCGCGGGCGGTGACACCGTCTGATCTCTCCGCCGGGCTGACGCTGGCCGGATGCACGCCCACCGTGATCGCGATCACCGTGGGCGGGCAGTGGCAGGTCTTCGTCGCCGCGCCCGCCGCGCCGTCATTCGTTAACGCGCCCTTCCTCGCCACCGTGCCCACGCTCGCTGCGGGCACGGGCTTCTTCGTGCGCTGCGAGCCGGCACCGTTGCCGACGGGCCTCACGCTCGCGCCGATCGAAAGCGTCGAGGTCGTGCGAAGCGATTCCGCGACGCCCTCGTACTGGGCCGTGGTCACCTCGGGGTTGCCGAGCGGCTGCGCGAAGTTCGAGCGCATCGACTCCTCACGGTCGGGCGACCTGTTCACGATGACGGTGCTCAACCGAATCCCGCAGACGCTCGTGGCGTGTCCGGCGATCTACGGGTTCGTGACCAACCGTGTCCCGCTGACGGGTGACCTCGTCATCGGGCGCGCCTACACGTTGCGCGTGAACGACCAGACCACCACCTTCGTCGCCGGGTCCGCGAGCATCCGCGTGGGCGGCCCGCCGGCTCCGACGAACGTGCGGCTCTCCGGGCCGCTGGCCGACACGGACCTGCTCGTCCCCGCGGGCGAGGCCGAGCGCGGACGTGTCTCCGTGCTGTGGGATGCCCCGCTGCCAGCGACGGCGGCGCTCACGGGCTTCCGCATCTACGAGCGCGACTGCGCGGGCGTCCCGACGGGCACTCGGATCGAGGTCGAGGCGACCGCCCGCTCGTTCGGGCCGCTTCAGCCGTGCCGGCCGGGCGGGAGCGTGGGCGTCGCGGCGATCAGCGCCGCCGGCGAGTCGTCGATTACCTGGTCTCGGTAGGCTCCCAGCCGGCGGCGTCGGTTACACGCCCTCGCGTCGGAATCTTATGGAGTTGGGAGATATCTGTAGCAGCGCCGGTGCGGAAGCACACCAACAGCGCGGTCCGTGGAGCGTTCTCCTCAGCAGACGAAGGTCGCGCTATGAGGAGCCTCAGATGAAGCGCCTGACGTGGATCGCCCTGGTGGCTACTGGTGGTCTGCTGGCCGCGTCCGTGCTGCCGGTGGCCGCTGATGGAATCGACATCGCGCCGAGCCCGCCCGAGCGGTCAATGGCGGTGACGCCAGCGGACTCCGACGCAGGTGTGTTCATCCCCCAGGTGTCCCCCGCGCACGCCGGCAACCGCGGCATCGAGGCTGCCGACGCGGCCGTGGGATCAGCCGTGAGCCTCTCCAGCATCGTGCTCGTAGCAGTCTTCGGATCGCGCTGGTTGGTTGGCAGACGGCGCTGAGGCGCGACGGAGAGGTTCCAGGTGCAGCCCCCGCGAGAGCGGGGGCTGCACCTTTCTCGGGCTCTCGCAGGTCGGCTCAGCCGGCCTCAGACTTCCGGACGGGGGATGTAGTCGCAGTCGGCGTCGCAGCCCTCACAGAACGCCTGGCGCAGGGTGTTCCCCGCGACCTCGATGTCGCGCATGACGTGGTCGTCGCTGCCGTGCCCGCAGGTCGCGCAGACGAGATCGGGTGCACCACCTTCATCGATGTCTGGAGCGTTGACCATGGCGGTGACTCCGGATGCGCGAGACGCCTGCTCGAGTGCGCCGGGCGGCATCTCCACCGGACGTCCGGCGCCTGACGAGTGTAGATCGGCCGCAGGTGCGCGGCCTGCGCGCGGCTAGGGGACCGGCTGCCCCCAACCCATGCCGCCGACCCGCCGCTGCGAGGGCGCGTCGAGCGCGGGGACGAGGCCCTGCATCAGGATGTGGATGTCCGACCGCCACATCCCTCGCGGCGCGATTTCCAGATGCGCGTCCTTCAGGTTTCGCGTCGTCGCCGGGGTGATCATCAGCAGATTCCGGTCGCGCGGGTTCTTGCCGTGGTCCGTGCACCATTGGGCGAACTCCGCGGAGTTCAGCGCGAGCACGGCGGTGACGCGTCGTGGTTCCACGGGCGCGCGGAGCGCCTCGTCGTCTCGCTCGCGCTGGACCTCGCGGTCGATCTCATCCTGCGTCTTTGGCATCAATACCTCCAAGGCGCCCGGCGCTCGGCCGGCCACCCTTCTGTGGACAAGGTACGCCTCGCCCCTGCTAGACGTTTCCGAGGCCTCTTTGTGCGTACTTTGCGCGTAAAGATGATTTCGTCACCCCTTCGCAACATGCGACGGACGCTCGCTACCGCCTGCGCAACGGCACCCCCGGTAGATTCGTGAAGGCGGTCACGACGGCCATCGAGGGCAGACGTGGGCGTCAGCGAAAGGAGGTACTCCATGACTCGAAGCGATATCGCGAAGTGGTGGATGACCCTCATTGGGCTGCTCATGGCCGGTATTGGCGTGCTCGCCATGATCGACAGACGGCTGATCGTCTCGGACCGACAGTTGGTCGGACGGCAGTCGGACGCGATCCTCAGCATCGGCGACACGCATGGTGCATTCCTCGTGGGTGCCGGGCTGCTCGCCATCTTGATCGGCCTCGCACTGTGGGGCCGAATGCGGGCGACAGCGACGCTGGGCTACGGCATCCTCGCACTGGTCGGGTTTGCGCTGGTGATGGCCAGTACCGACCTGTGGGGCCGTCTGGACGTGCCCGCGAACAACGGCGTCCAGATCCTGTATCTCGCCATTGGAGTGATCAGCCTCGCCGCCGGCGCACTGGCATCGTCCGCAGCGCCGCGTGAGCGTTACTCCGGCCCGGGCCTGATCCACGGCGCGCCCACGAGGTAAAACGACCCGCCCCACCGCTGGGGCGCCCGGGGACGTTCCGCCAACAGTCCCCAACGCAGAAGCCCGCCACCCCCAGGCGGGCTTCTCGTTGTCTGCGTCGCTGGCGACTACGTCCGCTGCTCCGCGCCGAATTCGCGTTCGAGGCGCTTGAGGATGCGCGCCTGCTC
>SCTU01000167.1 GCA_004297315.1 Dehalococcoidia bacterium
ATGCCGATGTTCGTCCAATGGTGACGTCAGGACGAGGGATATCGCTTCTGCCTTGAAGTGCCTCTCTCCGGCCGATCGCTTGTTGCCCACTCACGAACGAACACTGGCATCACTGTTTCGAGGTGCCAAATCCAGACGCTCCCCATTTGACCTGGTAGAGTCGCTGCCCCGAGCGCCTTCCCGCCGTGCGTTAAATTGCAGGAAAGCCCGTCATCGTCGCAGCCGGAATGTCTCTGCGATCCTGGCGATCGCGGGGTTCATACAGCCTGAGGCCAGGACAAGTTCGCTGAGGCCCAAGACGATCCGCACGACATGTTTCAGTGGCCACGTTGTGGCATTCAGTGAGGGCTCGACGGCCGTTCCCCAGCCCGGCCTGTCTCCAAATAGCGGCGCAATCCGTCCCAGATGGCCGCTTCCCGGCGACGCCCCAGCAACGCAACGAGGGGGCCAGCAAACCGCAGGACGCCGCGCGGCTGGAGTTCCCAGTCCCACCGCAACCTGGTGCCGCCCTCCACTGGCTCGAATGTGAGCGCCCCGTCAATTTCCATGCTGGACAGGGAGGTATGCGATTGGAGGAGGGTGGGGCGCTCGTATCGCGTAAATTCGATCAGCATTGTGACTGGGCCCGACTTCGATGTCATCTCGGCTCGATACCGAGTACCGACACCCGGCGCACCTTGCGTCAATTGCGTCACAGACGTCATCTCGGGGTTGTACAACGGCTCATTGCGTTCGTCCGCGACGAAGTCGAAGACTTCGACGGGTGCACACCTGATGACGGTCTCGCCCCTCACGTGCACCATCGCGTCCTCGATCGCTGATACTTGGCTACTTCGATAATCGTAGCGAGCCGTCGCGCACCAGCCACCGAGGTCGCCGCTCGGGCGTGACCTCGTGTTCCGCTAGCCGGTGCCCGCACGAACAACAGCCGAACGCCTACGCAGCCCCGGGCCAGCGCCAAGCAATGCAGCCGTGTAGGGCGGGAGGGGCATGGCGCCGATTCCTCGCTGCTGACTCTAGAAGTTCGAGACCCCGCCCTGACGGATCAGCGACTACATCGTTGCCTGGTCGACGTCGACGGGGGTTCAGCCTCTGTTCCGGTGGTCGGGGCGGATGATCCGTCAGACAGGATCCATTGCGGACGGCGCGCACACGTCGACTTCGAAGCGCCGGAGAGGGCTGGCTGCCTGTACCGGTTTCCGGGCACCCAGTTCCCAGGCGGCCGGCGGCTGGAGTATCGTCGCGGCGCTTGCTCAGAGCGGCTTATGAAGTACGAGGAGTCCACATGGCAACGAAGCACCTGGATGGAAAGGTCGCGCTCGTCACGGGCGGCGCCGGGGGGATGGGCAGTTGGATCTCCCGTATTTTCGCCGAGCAAGGCGCCAAGGTCGTCGTGGCCGACACCGGCGCGGACGTCGAGGGGCGCATGGGCGTCGACCCGACACGCGTCGAAGCCGTCGTGAAGGAGATCCGAGAGAAGGGCGGAGAGGCTGTCTCGCATATCGGGGACATCGCCGACCTGCAGGTGGCCGAAGAGCTGCTCCGTCTCACGCTCGACACGTACGGCACGTTGGACATCCTCGTCTGTGCGCAGGGCATCCTGCGCGAGCGGATGATCTTCAATATGACCGAGGACGACTGGGACGGCGTGATCCGCGCTCACCTGCGTGGCTGCTTCGCGGTTTCGAAGTACGCGGCGATCCACTGGCGGTCCACTCGACAGGGCGGACGTGCGATCTACTTCACCTCGGTCGCGGGTATCCGCGGCTCGGCCGGACAGCCCAACTACTCCGCGGCGCAACAGGGCAAGGTCGGGCTGATGCTGGCTGTGGCGAAAGAGCTCGGGCGATACGGCGTCACGGCCAACTGCATCTCCCCACTTGCTGCCACGCGGATGACTGACCGTGGTCGCGCCGTCGACGCCGGCGAGCCGCCGAGCCTGAGGGCCGAGGGGACGCCAGGCGACCCGAAGAATGTCGTGCCGGCCATCGTGTATCTCGCCTCCGATGAGGGCCGTGAGATCACCGGACGCGTGGTCGGTGCGACGGGGCACAAGGTGACGATCTGGCGAGAGCCGGCGTGGACGCGGACGATCTACAACGAGGAGCCGTACTGGGACATCGACACGCTCTTCAAGCTGATGCCGGAGACCCTGGGCGCCGGCGGGTTCTCGATGGCTCCACCGCAGAGCCCGTAGGGGCGGGCGGTCGATACCAGCGTCGCTAACGGAGGAGCAGTACGTGGCAACGAAACATCTTGAAGGTCGGGTCGCGATCGTGACCGGCGGCGCCGGGGGCATGGGCAGCCACGTCAGCCGCGTCTTCGCGGAGCAAGGCGCGAAGGTCATCGTCGCTGACACGGGCGCGGACGTCGAAGGCCGCATGGGCGTGGACCCGACGCGCGTGGACGCGGTCGTCGCCGACATCCGCAAGGCCGGCGGCGAGGCCGTGGCCTACATCGGTGACATCGCGGACATGAAGACGGCGGAGGAACTCGTCGGCTTTGCGCTCGAGAACTTCGGCACGCTGGACATCCTCGTCTGCGCGCACGGCATCCTGCGCGAGCGGATGATCTTCAACATGTCCGAGGACGACTGGGATGGCGTCATCCGCGCGCATCTCCGTGGCTGCTTCGCGGTGACGAAGTTCGCGTCGATCCTCTGGCGCACGCAGCGCAACGGCGGCCGCATCATCTACTTCACCTCCGACGCCGGCATCAGCGGCGGGCCGGGCCAGTCGAACTATTCCGCGGCGCAGGCGGGCAAGATCGGGCTCATGCGCTCGAACGCGCGTGCGCTGGAGCGATACGGCGTCACCTCGAACGTGATCGCGCCGCTGGCGGCGACGCGCATGACCGACCGCGGGCGCGGCGTAGAGCCGGGGGCGGATGGGCCGCCGAGCGCGACCGCTGCGGGCAAGCCGATGGACCCGAAGAACGTCGCGCCGCTGTTGGTGTGGCTCGCGTCCGAAGAGGGCGGCGCTGCGAACGGCAAGATCTTCGGTGTGAGCGGGCACCGCATCAGCCTGTACGATGACCCCGTGCAGGAGCGCTATCTCCACCACAGCGAGCCGTACGTCGGCGTCGACCGTCTCTTCGAGCTCTGGCCGAAGACGCTGGGACTACAGGCCTATCCGCTGCCCGAGATCGAGGGGTTCCCGCGTCAGCCGGAGGCGACCGCCTGACGACCTCCGGACCACCAGTAGGCCCTGACCTTGGCCTGTGTGGAAAGGCGGTCTGCAGTGCCAGTCAGGCCGCCTTTCCGTATGGATCTTGGAGCCGGCCGACTGATGGTCGTCAGGCCACTGCTTTCTTCACGAGTGCGCTGATCTTCTTCTCTTCAATGGCGGTCAACTTCGTCAGCGCGAAGGAGGTCGGCCACATGGCGCCTTCGTCGAGGTTGGCCTTGTCGCTGAAGCCGAGAGTCGCATACCTCGTCTTGAACTTCTGCGCGCTCTGGAAGAAGCAGATGACCACGCCGTCCTTGGCGTACGCGGGCATCCCGTACCAGGTCTTCGGCGACAGCGCTGGCGCGCTGGCCTTCCTTGGCGTACGCGGGCATCCCGTACCAGGTCTTCGGCGACAGCGCTGGCGCGCTGGCCTTGATGATTGCGTGGAGTCGCTCGGCCATGGCGCGGTCCGGTCCCGACATCTCGGCGATCTTCGCGAGCACGTCACTTTCCCCGTCGGCCTTGCCGGCGCGCGGG
>SCTU01000168.1 GCA_004297315.1 Dehalococcoidia bacterium
CTCACCGGAGTGAGCGCCGCGAATGCCGGCAGCTACACGGTCGTCGCCACGAATTCCGCTGGTAATGTCACGAGCACCGCGGGCACGCTCGCGCTCACCACGTCACCCGACTTCGGCCACCTCACCAACCTCGCGATTTTCTCCACGCTTACGGCGGCGGTGCCGGATTTCACCGTGGCGACCGTGATCGGTGGAGCGGGCACGGTGGGGAAGAAGCCCTTCCTCGTGCGGGCAGTCGGCCCGTCCCTGGGGCAGCTCGGGGTGAACGGCTTCGTGGTGGACACGAATCTCGAGCTGTTCGCCGGATCGACGCCGGCGGGTTCGAACAACGATTGGGGTGGGAGTGCGGCAGTGGCGGCGGCGTTCACGCCGGTCGGAGCGTTTCCCTATGTGTCCGCGACATCGAAAGACTCGGCGCTCTACCTGCCCACCGCCGATCCCGGATCTTATTCGGTCAAAGTTTCCGGCGTCGGGGGCTCGACGGGCCTGGTGCTCGCCGAGATCTACGACTCGACGCCGGCGGGCACGTTCACCGCGACGACGCCCCGCTTCCAAAACGTCTCGGTGCTGAAAAAAATCGAGTCGACCGAATCGCTCACCGTCGGCTTTAACATCGGCGGCGGCACTTCCCGCACCGTGCTCATCCGCGCGGTGGGTCCGACACTCGGCGCGTTCGGCGTCGGCGGAACGATGAGCGATCCGCAGCTCAAGCTTTACTCGGGCCAGACCGTGCTCTCATCGAATGATGACTGGGGTGGGGATGCCGCGATCAATGCGGCCTTCAGCGCCGTCGGGGCGTTTGCGTTTGGCGATGGCGCCAGCAAGGACGCCGTCATCGTCGCCACGCTGGCGCCCGGCAGCTACACTGCGGTCGTGTCGGGCGTGAACAACAGCGCGGGCCTGGCGCTGGTGGAAGTTTACGACGTGCCGTGAGGCAGGCGGCGAGGAGGGCCGCGCGTTTTCGCGCGCGGCCTTGCCCTCGCGGCGGCGGGACGCAGAGTGGGGCCGTTCCCCGTCCCATGAGAATTCCCGTCAGCGCGCGTCGCCTGTCGTGGTTGAACCTGCCTGGCGCGATCCTTTGCGCGGTCCTGCAGCGTGCACCCGCCGTGCCCGCCGCGTTGCTCGCGGAGGAGGGCGCGCTCGCCGCCCCGCTCGGCGTTGTCGTGCGCGCGGCGTTCGCGGCGGCCGCCTCGCTCGGCGCGGTGCATTCACTCGCGGGCGCCACGCAGGTCGTCGCGTCCGTTAGCTCCGTCAACACCACGGTCGGCACTCCGATCACGCCGATCGGGTTTGTGACGAACAACGCGCCGACGATCGCGTTGTCCTATCTCATCACCGGCCTGCCACCCGGCCTCACCGTGCCAGGGCTCAACACCGCGACCAATATCCTCAACATCGCGAACGCCCAGGGCTCGGGCTCGATCCTCGGCACGCCGACGGTGGCCGGCACCTATTCGGTGACGATCCAGGCGTGGGAATTTGCCAACGCGACGGGAAATTTCAGCGTGCCCATCACACTTCTCTTCACGATCTCGGCGGGTGGTGCGACGGGGCCGCCGACGATCACGTCGCAGCCCGCCAGCCTCACGTCGACGGTCGGCGAGTCCGCGACCTTTACCGTGGGCGTCACTGCCAACCCCGCCGCGAGCTACCAGTGGAAACACAACGGCTCGAACCTCGCCGGCGCGACCAGCGCATCGCTTTCGATCGGCAACGTGGCCCTGGCCGACGCGGGGAGCTACGTCGTCGAAGTCACAAACAGTTTTGGCACGGTTGTCAGCGCGACCGCTTCGCTCAACGTCAGCGCCACCTCGAGCGCGCCGGCGTTTACGCTGCAACCCGTGAGCCAGACCGTCACTGCGGGTTCGACCGTGGTATTTACCGCGGCCGCGAGTGGCGTGCCCACGCCGATCTACCAGTGGATCCGGGGTAGCAGCCAGCCCGGTGCCGGCACTCCCGTGCTCATTGCTGGCGCGACGGGCCCCACGCTGATGCTGACCGGCGCCGATGTGATTGCAGGCAACTACAGCGTCGTCGTCACTAATTCATCCGGCGCCGTCACGAGCAGCCCAGCGAAACTCACCGTCCTTTCCACCGCCAATCCCGGCCACTTGAAAAACCTGTCGGTGCTCGCGCGCATCACCGCGAGCGAACCCAGTTTCACGGTCGCGACCGTGATCGGTCCGGCGGGTGCCGCGGGCAACCTGCCCGTGCTCGTGCGCGCCGTTGGCCCGTCGCTCACGCAGTTCGGCGTCGCGAATCCGCTGCCAGATCCCGCGCTCACGATGTTTCAAGGTTCGGCGACTTTCGCCACGAACGACAACTGGGGTGGTGATCCCACGCTTGCCGCCGTTTTCTCGCGCACCGGTGCGTTTGCGCTCCTCTCGTCACCACCGTCGCTTGATGCCGCGCACTACAGTGCCGCGACTCCCGCCGGCAGTTATTCCGTGCAGATCACCGGTGCGTCCGGCCAGACCGGTCCCGTGATCGCCGAGATCTATGACGCGACCGCGGCGGGCGGATTCACCGCCACGG
>SCTU01000169.1 GCA_004297315.1 Dehalococcoidia bacterium
CGACGGCTGAAGGCCGGATGCGGCACTACGCGGAACTTCTCGACCTCTTCGTGCCTCCGTTCCGGCGCAAGACCGCGGCCGAATGGATCGAGGCGGCGGACCGGCTGGGTCTGACGCTCACCCTCGTGCAGACGGTCGACGACCTGTTCACCGACCCGCAACTCAAGGCGCGTGGATTCATGCGTGCCATCCCCGGCCCTCGTGGCTTCGATGTCCCGATACCCGGCAGGCCGTTTCGCCTCGAAGGCGGCCCGCCCGAGGCCACGTGGGCGTGGTCGGAAGACCCCGGCGAGCACACGATCGAGGTCCTCCACGAGTGGCTCGGGACGCCAGGGTAGGGCGCCCGTCGAGGTACTTCCGTCAGCCCGTACGAGGGGCGGATGGTACCGTGCGGCTTCCGTCGCCGAGCGGTGCGGGGGGCACAGCGCCGGGCCGGCAGGGGGCACGCATGAGGGCCATCGCGCACCGCCTGCCGGTGCACTACGCCTGGTTCCTGGTCGTCGTCGCCGTCATCAACCACACCGTCTCAAACATGGCGACGTTCTGGGCCGTGGGGCTGTGGATTCCCGCGATCGCCGAAGACTTTGGGGTTGACCGCACACCAGTGGTGACGGCCTTCATGGCCGGGCAGGCCGTTTCGGCGATGGCCGGCCCGTTCGTCGGCCGCTTCATCGACCGTCATGGCTCACGCGGCCCGCTGCTCGCCGGCGCGTTCTTGCTGCCCGCGGCACTGATGGTCACCTCGTTCGCGGACGGGCTGCCGATGCTGTTCCTCGGCTGGTCGCTGGTCGGCCTCGTGCGCGGGTTCTCGCAGCCGATCCCGTTCAACTGGCTGATGACGCGCTGGTTCGACGGACGGCAGCGGCAGTCAGCGATCGGCGTGGCCACCGTTGGCTTCAGCCTCGGCGGGGCGGTGCTGCTGCCGTTGCTCGCGAGCGTGCAGGCGCGTACCGACTGGTCGTTCACGATGCAGATCACGGCGGCGACGATCTTCGTCATCCAGGGCGTGACTGCGCTGCTCTTCGTGCGCGACCGTCCCGCCGACCTGGGTTGCGAGCCGAGCGTTGGGAAGAGCGACCGTGGCCGGCAGTTGCTGGCGGCGGAGGACGACTGGGGCTTCACAGCCGTGGCGGCGCTGCGCTCTGCGCCGTTTTGGCTGCTGGGCGTGGGGCTCACGTTGTTCTTCATGGGCCAGGGTTCCGTGACGAACCTGGGGATCGACTTCTTCCACAGCCGCGGCGTGCAGGCGGGCGCGGCGGTCTTCGCGGCGAGTTCGATGCTCCGTACGATCGCCCGGCTCCCACTCGGCATGACGCTGTCGAGGTACAAATCCCCGTACCGGCTCGGTGTCGCGGTCGCAATCTCCCAGGGCATCGCGCTCGCGGCGCTGCTCCTGAACACGGACACGGTCGGCATCGGTATTTTCGTCGCGCTCTGGGGTATCGGCGGGGCGTTTGCACCGATGCTCGAGCCGCTGTTCATCACCCACGTCTTCGGCGTGCGCCATTTCGGCGCGGTCAGCGGCGTGGTGGCACTGGCGGCATTCGCCGGGCAGGTGGCGGGGTCGATCGGGGGCGCGTTCCTCTTCGACCTGACCGGGTCATACTCCATCCCGTACTGGCTCTACACCCTCGGTTTCGTGATCTCGGCCGTCCTGCTGCTGTCGGTGCGCTGGGCCGAACGTACTCCGGCGCACCGGACGAGGGCTCTGGCGATGGGACGCGCCCACTGACGCGACCGGCGGCGGCGTCTACTGTGGAGCCGCGGCAGATGGTGGAGGTGAGGGGCGATGGCCGCCAGCGACAACAGGCGACGCCGGGTCGTGATCATGGGCGCGGCCGGTCGCGACTTCCATAACTTCAACGTGGTCTTCCGACGCGACACGGCGGTGGAGGTGGTGGCGTTCACCGCCGCGCAGATTCCCGGCATCGCTGACCGGCGCTACCCGGCGTCACTCGCCGGTCCGCTGTATCCGGAGGGCATCGCGATCGAGGACGAGGCGGACCTCGAGGCCGTCTGCCGGCGCGCGGGCGTGGGCGAGGTGGTGTTCGCGTACAGCGATGTCCGGCACGAGGCAGTCATGCACGCGGCCTCGCGTGCCCTCGCGGCCGGCGCGGACTTCCGCATCCTCGGTCCCGACGCCACGATGTTGCCCTCGTCGCGTCCGGTGATCGCGATCTCTGCCACGAGGACGGGCTGCGGTAAGTCGCAGACGGCGCGCTGGCTCAGCCGTCGCCTGACGGCGCGCGGTCTGCGCGTCGCCGTGGTGAGGCACCCGATGCCCTACGGCGACCTGGAGCGCCAGCGCGTGCAGCGCTTCGCCTCGCGCGAGGACCTCGACGCCGCGGACTGCACGGTCGAGGAACGCGAGGAGTACGAGCCGCACATCGCCGCGGGGTCGGTCGTCTTCGCAGGAGTGGACTACGCGGACATCCTCGCGCGGGCCGAGCAGGAGGCCGCGGTCATCGTCTGGGACGGTGGGAACAACGACTTCCCGTTCTACCGCCCGGACCTGCACATCGTGCTGACCGACACGCTGCGGCCCGCTGACGTCGCCCGGTACCACCCCGGCGAGGCGGTGCTGCGGATGGCCGACGTCGTCGTCCTCGCAAAGACGAACGTCGCGACGGCAGAGCAGATCGCAGAGGCGGAGCAGGGGGCGCGCGCACTGAACCCGAGCGCCACCATCGTCCGTGCGGCGTCGCCGGTCGTGCTCGACGACGCGGAGCGCGTCCGAGGCCGGCGCGTGCTCGTCGTGGACGACGGCCCCACGCTCACGCATGGAGGGATGGCGTTCGGCGCGGGCTACTCCGCGGCGGTGGCGGCCGGCGCCCTGGTGGTGGACCCGCTGCCGTATGCGGATGCGGAGATCACCGAGGCGTTGCGCGAATATCCGCACGTGAAGTCGGTGTTGCCCGCGCTCGGATATGGCCCGGAACAACTGGCCGCCCTGGAGCGCAGCATCGCCGCCGCGCCGGTCGACTTCGTCATCTCCGGCACGCCGATCGACCTCGCGGCCCTCGTACATGTGCCGCAGCCGATCCTGCGTGCCCGCTACGAGTTCGCCGATGCCGGGGAGCCGAAGCTCGGCTCCGTCGTGGACGCGAGGCTGCGCGAACTGGGGCTGCGGTCGCGTTAGCGATGCACCCCCGCCTCGCGTCCTCGCAGCACGAGCAGCGACACGAGGAAGCCAAGCGCGAGGGCGGCGACGCCAGTAACGAGCGCGCCGCGGTCCATGAACGCGACAAAGAGGACGGTTGTCCCCAGTGCGATCAGCGCGGTCACCGGCATGCCCGCAACGGTCCCGCGGATCCTGAACGGCCGCACTCGGTCCGCCCTCGACCGGCGCAGGGCGATTACCGCGGCGTTGACCGCGAGGAACTGGCCGAAGACCGCGAACGTCGTGACCTGGGCGACGAAGCCGATGTTCCCCGACAGCATGAAACCGAGCGCGATCGTGCTGAGCGTGAGCGTCGCGACCAGGGGCGTGCCGCGACGGGAGACTCGCGCGAGGACGCCGGGGAGGAGACGGCGGTTCGCCATCCCGTACGTGATCCGTGCACCGGTGGCGAGCAGCAACAGCACCGTATTGAACGTCGCGAAGAGGGCGATGACCGAGAGCACATCACCGAGGCGGTCGTGTGTAGCCGTCTTCACGACGAGCGCCAGCGGGGCGCTGGAGGCGGCGAGTTCCTCCCACGGGACCACCGCCGTCGCCACCATCGCGACCATGAGGTAGAACAGCGAGGTGACCCCCACGGCCAGCAGTACGGCGCGCGGGATGGTGGACGTGGGATCCCTCGTCTCCTCCGAAAGCGAGACCATCTCCTCGAAGCCCTCGTAGGCGAAGAAGACGAGCGCGGTCGCCGCGAGGATCCCGCTGAGGCCGTGTGGCGCATCGAAGAACGACGGAGGTGGTAGGTCCGGCAACCCGACGGCGATCACGAGGAGGAGGCCGCCGCCCTCGATGCCGGCGAAGATCATTGAAAGGCCGGCCGTCTCGCGGACGCCCACGTAGACGATGAGCGCGCACACGGCGATCACAGCAGCAGCCACCGCACGCTGTTCCAGTCCGAAGAGGTCTTGCGCGTATCCCCCCAGTCCGAGGGCAACGGCGCCGGCCCCGACGACGTTGACGGTCACGTCCAGCCAACCGGTGACGAACCCAGCCCGTGCCCCGAAGGCCTCTTCGGCATAGACGGCGCTTGCGCCTGCCTCAGGGAACATCCCAGCGAGCTCGGCGAACGTGAAAGCGGTGACGCCGGCGAGCAAGGCGGCCGCCAGGAACGCGACCCAGGTGGCGCCTCCGGCGTCGGCGGCGGCCTCGCCCACCAGCACGTAGATCCCCGCACCGAGCACGATGCCGATCCCCGAGGTGGTGACTGACCACAGTCCCAGCGCGCGCCGCAGCCGAGGCGGTGGCGGAGGTGGCCCGGCGGGTTGAGCCATCGCGCCCCTCCGTCGGTACGCCTACGTGCCGCCGGCCCCGATCTGCTGGCTGCCGTCGGCAGTCGTGCGGGGGGCTATTTCGCGCGCGGATGCACCAGCAGGACGGGGATGTCGTCCAGGTGTCGCAGCACGTGGTCTGCCACGGAGCCGAGGACGGTGCGGCGGAAGCCCGACCGCCCGTGCGTGGACATCAGGACGATCTCTGCCTTGCGCTTCTGCGCCTCGTCCACGATCGCGTCGCCGGGGACGCCCTGCAGGATGACCGTCTCGACCTTCGCCACCCCGAGCGCCTCGAGTTCTTTGCGCATGGCGGCGAGCTCGGTCTCTGCGCCGGAACGTTGCGCGGCGATCATCTGCTCGACGAGGTCGACACCGAGGATGGCGCCACTTCCGTACTCGAAGCCGGCGGATGTGGTCTTCGCGAGGATCTGCGCGGGGGCGTCGATGACCTCGACCACCGTGACCGTCCCGCCCGGGGCGAGCACGTGCGGGACATGCCGGAGCGCCGCCCGCGCGAGTTCGGAACCATCGGTCGTGAGCAGGACGCTCGTGTACATGTCCACTCCCCTTCGGGGTCGCAGTCCCAGTTGCACCCGCGATCGCTCGCCGGAAGTGCCCGGCCGCGCGGCGGCGATCCCCCCGCCGAGACGTTTTACCCCCTCCACGCCTTCCCTGCGAGCGAGCCCGCGGCACGCCTCGGTGTCGCGCGGTCGGAGCCCGCCAGTGCTCGTTCTGGTGCGGTGCACCCAACCGGGAAGCAATCCCGGCTCCGCTGGCAATCGAAATGCCCGAAGGTCATCCGGGAGAGGGACGTTTGGGCAAGTCCGGCCTCGCCCGAGTCTGTGATACTGGTCAGGTCGGCCGCCGCGGAATTCGCCGGCGTGTCGGGCGAGAAGAGACTCAGATGCCAACCGATTCCTCCGGCGCCGTGTCGGACCCGCCGATCCGCGTGATGCTGGTCGACGACCACGAGGTCGTGCGTCGCGGGCTCCAGGCGATCCTCGATCGGAACCCGGCGCTCTCCGTCGTCGGCGAGGCGAACTCTGTCGCCTCCGCCGTGCGCGAGGCGGGCCAGGTCCGTCCCGACGTCGTGGTGATGGACCTCCGCCTGCCCGACGGCTCGGGGGTGACGGCCTGCCGTGAGATCCGTGACGCGCAGCCCGACGTGAAGGTCCTCATCCTCACCTCGCACGCCGACCAGGACGCACTCTTCTCCGCGGTCCTGGCCGGTGCTGCCGGCTACGTGCTGAAGGACCTCGACACCGCCGCGATCCAGCGCGCGATCGTCACCGTGGGGCGGGGTGGCTCGCTGCTCGACCCGCAGATGACGACGCGGCTCCTGGACCGGATGCGGCACGGTGCCGCGCAGCACCCCGCCGACGATCAGTTCGCTGAGTTGACGCCCCAGGAGGACCGCATCCTGGACATGATCGGCGAGGGGCTCACGAACCGGCAGATCGCGGACCGGCTCTCCCTGAGCGAGAAGACGGTCAAGAACTACGTCTCGGAGCTATACGCCAAACTGCACGTCGACCGGCGCACGCAAGCCGCGACCCTTGCGACCGAGCGGCGGCTTCGCAAGGGCTAACCCGTCCGGGCCGGCGCTAGAGCATCGGCAAATCTGACGCGCCCCCCTGCGAGCCTCCGGCCGGGAGCCGGACGGGTATACTCGACAGTACCGAACCGCCTGCCCTGGGTACTCGATGGACAGCACGCCCGAACTTCATGATGAGGCTTTTGGCACCATCATTGAAAATGCTCCGGACGGAATCCTCCTGGTGGACCCCGCCGGGCGAATTGTGTTTACCAATCACCAGGTAACCGAACTCTTTGGCTACACCCCCGGCGAACTCCAGGGCCAGCGGGTTGAGGTCCTCATTCCTGAGAACAAGCGGACGATGCACATCATCCACCGCGAGATTTATCAGGAGCATCCCGAGACCCGCCCGATGGGAAACGGCCTCGACCTGTCCGGCCGGCGCCGCGACGGCTCCACCTTCCCGGTGGAGATCAGCCTGAGCCAGTTGGGTACCTCCGGTGGAGACCTCTCCGTGGCCGTGGTGCGCGACGTCTCCCGCCAGCGACGCGGGGAAGAGGCGCTCCGGCGCAGCGAAGAGCGCCACCGGCTGCTCGCCGAGCAGGCTCAGGACGTGATCTTCCGGTACCGGCTTCTGCCCCTCCCCGGCTTCGAGTACGTGAGCGCGGCAATGACACGCTTGCTCGGCTACCGCGCCGAGGAGTTCTACGTAGACGACCGGCTGATTTTCCGCGTTGCCCACGACGACGATCGGGCATTGCTGGAACGGGCACTGACTGCGGACGGGCCGCGGACATTTGAACTCAGGCTGCGTCACCGCGATGGGTCAGTGCGCTGGTTTGAGCAGAGCATGTCGCCGGTGAGCGATGGGCAGGGCGTCGTGGTGGCCCTGGAGGGCATCGCGCGGGACGTCACCGACCGTCGCGCGGCCGACGAAGAGCGCCGGCTCCTCCTCGTTGAGGTGGAGCGCCAGACAGAGCGCGGGCGGATCGCCGGCGACCTGCACGACGAGACGATCCAGTCCATCTACGCGGTGGGCCTGGGACTGTATGCGGCAATCGCCGATGCGACCGTGACGAAGGAGTCCGCGCTCGGGCAGGCGATCGAGGACTTGAATTCGGTGATCGTGGAACTCCGTACCTACATGCAGAATCTGAGCGGTCAAGTCTCCGGCGGCGGCCAGGAGCCGCTCGGGACGCGGATCAGGGCGCTGGTCAGCAGCGACAGCCCGCCCCGCTGGCAGATGGCCGTCGCACCGGACCTTGCCCTCGACGCCGCGTTCGAGCGGCATCTCTACCTGCTGGTCAAAGAATTGATCTCAAATGTCCAGCGTCACGCACAGGCGTCTGTGGCCTCGCTCAGCATCACCTGTGAGCGCGGCGACGACGGGGAGCGGCTGCGTGTCCGGGTCGCCGACGACGGCGTGGGCTTCGACCGCGACCAGGTGCCAGCCACGAGTTTTGGATTCCGCTCGATGGAGCAGCGCGTGGCGATGCTCGGCGGCTCGCTCACTGTGGAATCCCGGCCGGGCGCCGGGACGGCGGTGGACGTCTCGCTCCCACTGACGGGCTCTCCGGCCGCCTAGCCGCCGCCTTCGTCCCATAAGACGGGACGTTGGTAACCACGAGACCCCACTTCAGACCCTCGGCGAGGCGGTCGCACGCTCCGACAATAAGGTCGACACGAGCCAGCGCGGCCGTGGCACTCGTTTTCTTGACCTGAAGATGACTCTGTAGTGGCCGTCGAGTCGGAGAGTGGCGTCAAGGTGCTGATTGTGGCGGCCCTGGGCGGGAACGCGCTGCTGCGCCGGGGCCAGCGGATGGACCAGGCCGTCCAGCAGCGGAACATCGATGCCGCCGTCCGCTCGCTCGCCACGCTCGCGTCGGCGCACCGGCTCGTGATCACCCACGGAAACGGGCCGCAGGTCGGCCTGCTGGCGCTGGAGCAAGAGGCCTACCGAGACGCCGAACCGTACTCGCTGGACGTGCTCGGCTCGGAGACGCAGGGCATGATCGGCTACCTGGTCGAGGAGGCGCTGCGCGAGGCGCTTCCTTCCCGCGAGGTTGCGACGCTCCTCACGCAGGTGCTTGTCGACCGAGCCGACCCCGCCTTCAAGCGTCCCACGAAGCCGATCGGCCCAACCTACCCGGAGGCGACCGCGCGGTCGCTCGCCCGGGAGCGCGGATGGACCGTCGCTCCCGAGGGCGACGCGTTCAGACGCGTTGTGCCGTCACCAGCCCCGCAGCGCATCCTCGAAATGGCCGCGGTCCGGCTGCTGGTCGGCCACGAAGTGACCGTGATCTGCGCCGGCGGGGGCGGGGTTCCCGTGGTGACTGACGCTACGGGCGCCTGGCACGGCGTCGAGGCGGTGATCGACAAGGACCTGACAGCCTCACTGCTGGCGCGCGAGCTTCGGGCCGACCTTCTGCTGCTGCTGACCGATGTGGACGCCGTCCGCGCGGGCTGGGGCACGGAGGATGAGCGCCGGATCTCGATGGCCACGCCGCTCGCCCTTCGCCGGGAACGGTTTGCGGAGGGGACGATGGCGCCGAAGGTGGAAGCAGCCTGTCAGTTCGTGGAGGCCACCGGCAACCGCGCCGCCATCGGCTGCCTGGACCAGGCCGCGGCGGTCCTGCGCGGACTGGCGGGGACCAACATCGTGCGGGACGGCATCACGCCGATGTCCTTCTGGCCGGAGGCTACCCCAGCTCTTTGAGGTACGGCCGCTTAACGGGTGGGGTGCGGAACCTCAGCGGTAGTTGCCGAACGTCAACTCGACGCCGAAGTCGTTTTGCCGGAGCGCCTCGATGGCGGCCTGGAGGTCGTCACGCGTCGGGCCGGAGACGCGCACGGCGTCGCCCTGGATCTGGGACTGGACCTTCTTCAGTTTCTGGTCGCGGATGTACTGCGTGATCTTCTTCGCGGTGTCGCTGTCGATCGCCTGGATCAGGGTGATGACCTGACGGACGGTGTCGCCGCCCGCGGGTTCGACCTTGCCCCGCTTGATGTTTTTCATCGGGATCTTGCGTGCGAGCAGGCGGCCGAACAGCACGTCCCACGCCGCGTCGAGCTTGAACTCGTCACTCGTGTGCATCTCGATGGTGCTCGCCTTGCGGTCGAACTCGATCTCCACGAGGACGCCCTTGAAATCGTACCGGCCCGTGATCTCCTTCAACGCCTGATTGACGGCGTTGTCGACCTCCTGCAGGTCGCAGCCTGTGGTGATGTCGAAGGACTCGGTTTTGGCCATCGGGTACATTCCGTCCCTGAATTGATGTCAGCCGTCCGCCGACCGCCACCCCCTGCAAGGCGGTCGACGCAGGCACTCTGCGTGTTCGGTGATGGGCTACGCGGGCGCTGGCCCGTCCACGTTGGTCGTCGGCGGCCCATGGCCCGCACGTGTCACGACGATCCGGCTCGCCTCGGTGCCCGTGTTCAACTCGCGGTGGACGGCGCCGCGCGGGACGTAGAGGAAATCGCCTGGCCCGGCCTCGAAGACCGAGGAGCCCCCCGGCCCCGACTCCATGCGCAGCGTACCGGACACGACGAAGATCACGCTCTCGTACTCGCCGTGATGGTGCCAGCCGGAGTCCATGCCCGGCTCGGTACGCGCGAGTCCAGACCACAGACCGTCCGTCGCGAACGCCTGCTCGCGCACCATGCCCTCGACGGTGGGGCCGACCACCGTCCGCTCGGCGGCCGTCCGCCCGATTACCGGCTCGCTCTCGCTCATCGGTCCTCCACCTGCGAGACGCAGTCTACATCGTGCGCTGGTGCGTCAGCCGGTGTGAGGCCGGATGGGTCGTATTGGACGGCGCGCTACGGGCTGAGACGGCACTCGACCTCGTAGCCGACCTTGGTCTCGATGCGTTCGGGGAGCACCTGTCCCGGCACAGCGGCCTCGTAGCACACGCGCGACCCGGTAAACGTGCGCTCCTGGCCACCGACGACCACCGTAAACCGGTAGCGCTCCGGGCTTTGGACGTGCTCCAACCGAATGACTGTCCAGTCGGGTTGAGCACCGGAGGCCGGCGGAGCCGTTGCGGCCGGCGTCGAGGTGCCGGTCGGCGGCGTTGCCGTGGCTGCCGGCGCCGGCGTCCGCAGTGCTGGGGAAGTGGCAGAGGCTTCGGGCCGCTCGGCCTCGGAGCAGCCGGCGAGCACGGCCGCGAGGAGCAGGAGCGCCGCGCTCAACTGGCCAGCCGGCCACCGGCCGATCTGAGCACCCCCCGGCACGCGGCGGGTTCGCTGGACTCGCCCTCGCATCAGACCTGCCATCCAGCCTCCGAGGCCGTACGCAGCCGGCCGGGTATCTCGTGGCGCCAAACCGGCCCGACATCTGTCGGACCGGTCTGCGTTGTCGACGCCTCTGTACGCGGCCGTGGCCCAGTCCCTAGACGACCTCGATCGCCAACCGGTAGACCGGGAGCCGGTAGCCGAGGTTCAGGGCGGGGTGGTCCTGCGCGAATGTCAGGTGCGGCAGGTTGTACTGCCACGGGTACTTGCCGTGCGCGTTGTCGTAGATCATCGGGTACAGCTCGATGAGGTGCGTCCCGGGCGTGCCGGTGGCGACCATCTGCATCGCGACGTCGCCGTTACTCGCAAAGCCGCACGCCATCCCCATGTAGGTGTTGTCGTACGTGACCGCCACGCCGTTGTCCAACTCGGTCCAGCCGATGCCCTTCACATGCACGGTGAACTTCTCGCCCGCCTTCACCTTCTGCGGCGTGACGCTGTCGATGCTTCGCTCGACGTAGAACGGCACCTCCGCGAGGGTCTTGTCCCCGTCGACCACACGGATGGCATGCCACCCGCCGAGCGTGTCCGGCACGTCGATGGGGGCCGAGATCTTTCCATCTGCAGACACCGTCGCCTTGCCCAACGGTGTGTCGACCAGGTTCCAACCGCCGACGACACGGTTGCCCGTGACGTTCATCCACTTGATCTCTACGTTGGCGCCAGCGGGCAGCCCGCTGACTTCGAGTTTCGACGCCGTCTTGATCGGTCCCGCGGCCGGCACAAGCGCCGCCTTCGAGGTGCTCGTTGCGGCGATGTTGGAACTGCCGACGGTGGTCCGGCCAGACTTGGGGTCGGTGCTGACCTTCGCTTGCTCGGGCCACTCGAGTGCGTTGGCCGGCGCTCCGTTGTCCGCGGTGACGCGGAACGGGACGGCCCACTTGTTGATGGAGGCGACCGGCGACTGCTCGATGTTCAGGTAGGGCAGCGCGTGGCTCGCGCCGTCGAACTGGATGACGTGCGTGCCCACTGGCCCGGCGGCGCGCACCTGGAACTCCGCCGTCCCGTGCGTGGTCGTCGCGCTGACGAAGCCCATGTAGGTGTTGTCGTACCGGATCGACCCGGTACTCGTGTACGCCGAGGAGCCGAGCCCGGTGACCTTGACTTTGATCGGCGTCCCAATGGGGCCCTCACGCGGGCTCAATTCGAAGGTCCGCTCGATCGAGAAACCGGCCTTGGCGGCCTCGGTGCCCTCGACAAGGGCGTAGATGTCATGGACGCCGAAGAAGTCCTCCGGGGCGGTAAAGTTGCCCGTGAACTTGCCCTGCGCGTCCGTGGTGACCTGGCCGAGCGTTGCGCGCCGCGGCGTCCACACCCGGTCGACGTACTGGACCTCGTTGTTGACCAGGTCGGTCTTGTAGCTGCCGTCGACCGTCTGCCACACGAAGTCGAGGCGTGTCGAGGGCTTAAGTCCTTCGCCCGTGACCGTGAACTTCGTCCCGCCCGGGCCTCGCTCTGGCGACGTCTTCAGTGAGATGAGGTTCGCCGGGATCGTCGCGGTCGCGGTCGCTGCCCCGGCGGGCGTCGCCGTGGCTGTCGAGGTGGCGCTTGCGCCCGCCGCGGGCGTGCCGGCCGGCTTCCCAGTTTCGTCGGACTTGGTGCTGCACCCGATGAGCGCGGCGCCCGTCAGCGCCACGCCACCGATTGCGGCGCCCCGCAGGACCCGTCGCCGGCTCAAGCGGTTGGTGAAGATATCCGCCCAGTAATCCGCCGGCATCGTGTGCCCCTCCTTGCCGTTATCCGGACGCCGAAGAGGTCCGGAGCCGCCATAGTTTAACTGCCCACCGGTGCATAGTTGCGCCGGTGGGCAGTAGATGTAGGAACTTATTTCTGTGGCCCGCTCGTCTCGACGGCCACAGGCGCCGGGCGCTAGTTCACAATCATCGTCCGCGAGTCGGTTGAGGTCTTCGACCCATCGACCATCACACGCTCTGCACCGGGGGCGGTGAAGGCTGCGATCTCTTTGTATGTCGCAGTCGCGCCGCTCTTGGTCTTGGCCTCGACGGTCCAGTCGAGGGTGCCGAGCGGGGTCTCCATCGGGACGTCATACGTTGCGGTCCAGAACCAGCCGGCGTCGCCGTGCCTGCCGTAGCGGAACGTGGCATCCTTGCCAGCCACCTTCAGCACGAGGCTCTCGATGGTCGCAGGCTGCAGTTCCGTACCGGTGTTGTCGTAGGCGGTCAGGCGCCACACGATGCGCATCCCGCGCGAGAACATGCTCGTGCGGGCGCACCCGATGGTCGCGTCCACGTTGAACGGGCTCTCGCCTGCACCGGACGTCACGGTGTCGACGTAGAACACGATCGGCACCTTTTGTGCCGCCGGCGGGGTCGCGGCCGGCGGGGCCGGCGTCGCGGTCACGCCCGCGGGCAGCGGAGTGGGCGTCACGCGGGCTGGGGCGTTCTTGATCGATCCGAGGATCGGCTGCGTCCCCTTGCGCCACTTCTCCGGCCAGACCAACTCGGCAGCCGGTGCAGGCGAGGCCGTTGTCGTCGCACCGGAGGTTACGGTCTGAGTCGCCACGGGCGCCGACGCCGTCGGAGTCGCCTTCTCCTCGTCCTTGCTCGTACAGGCGACCGCGAGCGTCGCGACGAGAGTCAGCCCGATGGCGGCGCCGAAGGTTCGCTTATGCATTGTGGTGTCCATATGGGAGCATCCTTCCAATTGAGGGCCGAATCATAACATGAATGACGCTGACCTCTCCTTCCCGATCGTACGCGCGGGCGGACGTCTGATCATCCAATAATTTATGGTGCTTTCTCGGATGTTCCGGCACGTTGGCTCGCCTTTGCCGGCTTCCGTCCAGGGTCGTTCGGGGCGGCGGCCCGCTGCTGCTTCAGGAAGTCGACGATCTGGCCGATCTGAGCGTCGGATATCTGGTCGGGGCCGAACGCGGGCATCACAGCCGGCGCGCCGTCCCGGATGGCGCCCGTCATGGTCTTGAGGCTCAACGTCCACACCGGCGGGCCGGCGATGCCTCCCTCTCCGCGCAGTCCGTGGCAGCCCGCACAGCCCGAAGCGAAGTAGACCGATTCCCCTGTGCTGCCTCGGTCGTGCGAGATGGGCGGGTACGGGTCCAGACGGCCGAACACGGCGAGCGGGCTCCGGTCGTATCCGGCGGAAGTAGCCTGGAAGTTGGAACGCGTATCGGGGGACCGCAGCAAAATGGCGACCAGCATCAGCCCGACGACTGAGACCACACCGACGTAGGTGGCCGCGGCGCCCCACTTCGAAAGTCGCTCCTCCCAGCCTGCTCGTCCGATTGGGTTAGGCATCGCGGGCCTCCTCCCCAGGGCCGCCGTTGCGGCCCGCGCGGGCGATTGCCACCACGTGCATCGTGACGATGAACATCGTGCCCCAGACCGTCACGATGATGGCGCTCACGAGGAAGCGGTTCACGCCCGGAATACCCGCCGGGGGTTCCACAAGGTACGTGGCCGGACCGTCGCCGATCGTCAGTTTCAGGTCGAGGGACGAGGGTGCGCGTGCGGCGTTCCCGTCCAGCATCACCTTCAGTGCACGCTCGCCCGTGCGTCGGGGGAGGTACTGCAGCACCGCAACACCGTCCTTGCCCGTGGTCGCCGATGCCACCTCGACCGTCTGCGGGTCGAGTCCGTAGAACTGGACGGTCTCCGCCAGGACGATTCGGGCGGCCGGGATCGGCGCGCCCTTGGCGTCCGAGGCGGTCACGGAGATGTCCACCTGACTCCCGCGCGCGCTTCCCACGGGCGCGACGATGGCCAACTGGCTCTTCGGCCGGCTGTCGGGGCCGGTCGCGCCGGCCGCGCCCGCGGGCGCGGCGGCGCCCGCCGGGGTCACGATGAGCAAGGCGCTCTTCAACACGTCGTGGATTTCGCACTCGAGGTCGCACTTGATGCGGAACGTGCCCGCCTTGTCCGCGACAAAGCTCCACGTCGCCTCGCGGTCCGAAGCGTTGATTGTCTTCGTCTCCAGGTTGTAGCCGTCCAGGACGAAGACGTGCTCGTCGCCCATGTGGATCTTCTGGTCCCACACGAACGTGATCTCGACGAGCTGGCCCTGCCGGACGTTGATCGTGAAGTTGCCCGGTTTGTCGTTGAATCCCTGCTCAGTGATCGGCACGCGGATCTTCACCGGCTCAGCGGTCTGGGCGGCGGCGGGGCGGGCGCCGACGGCGAGGACCCCGGTGAGCAGCACTACGCCGGTGAACAGAAGGAGCAGCAGGCGCCGCATCATTCACCTCCCAGGCCGGGGGCCCCGCCCAGGGCTGGCCCCGTGACGCCGACACTGACTCGTTCTTCCGCCTCGTGTTGTTCCGCCACTTCCCACATGGAGACCACGGGGATGAAGCGGACGAAGAGCAAGATCATCAGGCCGAACAGCGCGAATGCGCCGGCCGTGATCGCCAGTTCCACGATGGTGGGGGCGTAGTCGCGCGGCTCGTACGGCAACTGCGGGATGCGCAGCGAGGCCACCACGATGAAGTAGCGCTCCACCCACATCGCGATGGCGACCAGGACGGCGGCCACCACGATGCCCTTGATCGTGCGCGTGCGCGGCACGGCGATGATCAGCAGGGGGACCACCATCCCGCCGACGAGGTAGAACCAGAAGAAGCCCGCGAACTCGCCGCGGAACATCTGGTTGAACTGGAAGTTCACCGCCTCGTTGGGCTTGTAGCCGCTCACCATGTACTCGGAGACGTTGAAGTAGAAGATGATCGCGGCCATCGCGGCGATCAGGTAGCCGAGGTACACGAAATGCTTCTCCTTGAGGTACTCCTCAAGGTGGTAGACCCTGCGCAGCACCGCCATCAGGATGATCAGCACTGCGATCCCGGAGAAGATGGCGCCGGCGACGAAGAACGCGCCGAACATCGTGCTGTTCCAGGGCTCACGCAGCGTCATGGCGAAGATCCACGACACCACTGTGTGCACCGAGACCGCGATCGGGATGATCAGGATCATCATGATTGCCATCGCGCGGTGCAGGAGGCGTCGCTGTGTCGGCGTGTTACGCCACCCCAGCGAGGCGGAGCGGTAGAACGCGCGCTTCCAGCGTCCGGCGCCCGACCCCAGGCCGTCACGCGCGATGGCGAGGTCGGGGACCATCGGCAGGTAGAGGTAGGCCACGCTGGCGACGAGGTACGTCGTGATCGCGAGCATGTCCCACAGGATCGGCGACTGCCAGCGCCCGTAGAGGAACAGGTGCGGGATGCGGTCCGGCCGGCCGAGGTCGATCATCGGCATCAGTCCGCCGACGCTCAGCGCGACGACGGTGATGAACTCGGCCATGCGCGTGACGGGCGTGCGCCAGCCCGCCTGCGAGGCCCGCAGAATCGCCGAGATCAGCGTCCCGGCATGGCTGATGCCGATGAAGAACACGAAGTTCGTGATGTAGAGGCCCCAGAAGATGCGGTCGCGCATCCCGGTGACCACCAGGCCGTTCCGGAGCTGGTACACGTAGGCGAGCACGCCGATGCCGAATACGAAGAGGAGAGCGCCAAAGAGGGCGTTCCACCACCGTCCCGGGGTGATGAGTGGCCGCAGGACCCTGTCCTGCAGTCGAGTTTCGTAGTCGCTTAGCGCTCCCACGTCACGCCCCCGTCCTTCTCCTGCCAGAGCCACTGAGTGGGCAGCCGTCCGTGAGTGCTCGGGTCGCGGCCGACCAGTTCGCCATGGCCAGGGATGTAATAGACGCGAGGCTGGGTGCCGAGGTCTTCCTTCAGCCGCGTCGCGTGCTGCTCGACGATGAACCGGTGCACGTCGACCACGTCGATGCCGTTGGTGGCGAGGCCTTCCTCCAGGTCCCCGTAGTAGATAGCGTTGTGCGGGCAGGCCTGCGCGCAGAACGGCAGGCGGCCGGAGCGCGCCATCTCCGGGCAGAAGTCGCACTTCATCACGGTCCCGCGGCGTGCTGGCGCCTGGTGCTCAGGTGAGTAGTCGGCCGTCGCTACCTGCTTCGGGGTAGTCGGGGTGCCCCAGTTGAAGAAGCGCCGGTCGTAGGGGCAGGCCGCCATGCAGATGCGGCATCCGATGCACCGGTCTTGGTCGATCAACACCGTCCCCTCCGGCGTGGAGAACGTCGCCCCCACAGGGCAGACGTTCGTGCACGGGGGGTTCTGGCATTGCTGGCAGGGGACGGGCTGGAAGAACGTGCCCGCGTGACCCGGCGACGAGGTGCCGGAAACGGCATGAGTCTCGTGGCCCCCGGCGTGGGGCGACTCGAAGACCTGGATCCACTCCATTGGCTTCGGGGCGTAGTGGCCCTCGATGCAGGCTGCAGTGCACTGCGGCGGCCGTCCGACGCTCTGGCAGCCGTCGCACTTCCGGAGGTCGATCACCATCGTCCAGCGGCGCAGGAGCTTGCCGCCGGCCTCCCCCTTGGCCGGTGCCTCCGAGCGGTGCTGGTGCGGGCCCACCGGGGGCGCTTCGGCAGCGCCGACGGTGCGGTGGAGAAGCGGGATGGGGGCGATCGCCGCCGCGGCGACGCCGAGCAGCCGCAACACGTGCCGCCGGCCGACTGTCCCGGTCGGTGCGGCTCCGTCGGGAGGAGGCGGATCGTCGTGCAGGTCTTCGCCCATGGCTAGTTCCCTATCACTGCGTACGCGGAAGGCATTCCTTCCCGCGTACTGGCAGATCATCGAAGGCAGCGGAATCTGGCACACCTGCCGAACGACTGACATCGGGGGGACTTTCGTCGACTGCAGCCACGCGCCTCTCGAACCGACCCCGGCCCGCGGCTCCGCCTCCGCGGCCTGTCACCCCTGCAAGAGATGGACGGCGCAGCAGTCTTGTTCCCGCTGGGTAGGGATCACTAGGCCCGTTCTTCCCTGCGAACGGGTGACCTTCCGCACGGGTACGGTGCAGGCGCCTGGAGCACGATTCTTCCTGCACCAACCGAGCGTTGTCTGCCTGCGCTCCGAAAGAGGCCCCTCGATGCTTCAGCGATTCCTCGTACCTTTGGATGCGACTCCTCGCGCCGAGGCTGCCCTGCCCCTGGTCACCGTCCTCGCGAAGGCCTTGAGGCAGCCGGTTATCACGCTCTCGGTGCTCCCGGACACGGCGACGTTCGATGGGATCGAGCACGCGCCCATCATCGACAACCTCACGGAGACCCGGAGGCGCTATGCGCGGCACTATCTCGACGGCGTTTCAGCCGACCTCCAGGGTGCCGGAGTGACCGCGAGCTCCCTCGTGAAGACCGGCCCGATCGCGGACACCGTCCTGAGCACCGCGCTCGACCTGGACGTCGGCCTGATCGTCATCACGAGTCACGCCAGCCCGGGCGTGGAACGGTGGTTCCTGGGCAGCGTGGCGGACCGGGTCATCCGCACACCATCGGCCCCTGTCCTGGTGATCCCGCAGTCTGAAGGCTGCAAAGCCGCATCGGCGATTGGCGAGATCATCGTGCCGCTGGACGGCTCCGACCTCGCCGAGGCGGCACTGCCGTACGCCTCGTTCCTGGCGCGGGCGCTCCCCGCGCCCATCACGCTGCTGCGCGCGGCGCCACCGAACCTCATGATCACCGCGCCGCGCCCGTACGGCATGGATGCCGCGCTCCCGACCGAAATCCTCGAAATGTTGGCACAGACGGCGCAGGCCTACCTGGGGCGCGTCGCCGCCCCGATCCGCGACCAAGGCCTCGAGGTGACGACTCGCTTCACCGCCGCGGGCTCACCTGCGGACAGCATCGCAGAGCAGGCCGGCCGCTCCGCCGATCCGCTGATTGTCATGGCCACCCACGGCCAGTCCGGATTGGGCCGGGCATTGCTGGGCAGCGTGACCGACCGCGTGATCCGGAGCGCTTCCGCGCCGGTCCTCGTGATCCGTGCGACGCCTACGCCCGGCATCTGATTGAGGCCAGCCGGTCGATCGCGACAGCCCTGCCGGTGGGCAGGGCTGCGTGTGTACGGATGCCTGGGATCCGGATGCCTAGCTCGGGCGCGTCGTTGAGCGTTCGATGCTCAGTGTTGGGTCAACCAACAGTCTGGTGAGAAGACGCCCGGGTTCGGTACAAAGGCGTGCTTCTCACTGCGGCGGATCAACGTCCATCGGACGTCTCCTCTCAACCGATCACGTCGAGGATACGACGGCGCACCGAGCCTCGCCAGATGTCTCACGTCCCAAACTTCGCGGGCTGATCGTCAGGCACTGCAGTCGCCCCGTGACGGGAGACTCAATCCCGCGACTGTGGATCGGACTGTGTCTGTTCGCACAAGCACTCCTTCGTGCCCATGCCGGAGATCTGCTGCTACTGGACCCCCCACTGGTGGCAGGCCTGGCACATGCCTCGGTTGTTCGTGAAGAGGAGCGTGCTCTCGCTGAGTTTGCCCGTGTGGTCCGAAGTCGTCTGAGAGGGCGTCAGGTCCTCGTCCGCGCGGCCCGTACGCGTCGCTCCGGCGGCATTGAGAGCCGTGGCGACGCTGGACTTCAGGGCGTACCCGTCCATCGTGCTGGCGCTCCCATGCACGCGGTGGCACGTCAGACAGGTCACGACGCTGTTGTCGTCCGATACGTTGCTGGCGAGGCGGAGCGCGGGGAAGACGCCCCAGGTGGCGGCCTGCCCGGCCAGACTCCCGAGCGGTTGCGTCTCGGGGTTCTGCGAGGTGCGGCCGGTATCCGGGTTCATCCAGTTGGCGAACGGCATCTCCGTGCGGTGCCGGTAATGCGTGGTCCCGCCCTGGGTGTACGCGGTGCGCGCCCCCGTGGAGGGATATGCGGTGTGACACGCGCCACAGAGGCTGCCGATCCCCGGGTCGCCCTTGCCACCGTTCGCCGAGTCACCCGATGACGCGTAGTACTCCTTGATGTACTTGTCGGCTGGCGCGCCCGACTCGAGGCCGCGCGCACCCTCCTGCTTGGTGAACGCGCCGTCGTACCAGGCCTTCACGTTCACGGTCAGCGAGTTCACCGACTCCTTCAGGATGCGGTAGTTGTTTGACCCGTGCGGGTTGTGACAACTCGTGCACTGCAGGGCTGCGGAGAGGGCGTTCGTGTTCTGGCCGGTGTTCGCGTTGTATCCCCATGGGTTGGTGCTGCTATCCGCCGGGTCCGCGTTGTGACGTGACGTGACGGCAGCGCCGCCGACGAACATGAACCCGCCACCGTTGAGGATCGCGTTCCCGCTGCTGGTATAAACGTCGGCTGCTGCTCGGACGCGGGCGCTCAACTTGACCTCAGGCGTACTGGTGCCTGCGGTGACCGTCACGGGCAGAAGCACCGCAGACGTCTCGGTGGCGCCGGTGATCGATGGGATTGCCAGGTCCACATAGGTCGTGGACGGCGCCGCAGCCAGAGCAAGGCCGCTTACTGACGTGGTCCCCGGGGTGTTGTTGAAGTAGGCGGCACCGAACTGAGTCGTGGCGCCCGTCATGGTGCCGAGGGTGACGCTCGCAGTGGTCGCGCCCGCGCTGTTGCGAATGGCGAGGCGGTATCGAGCGGCCTCGCCCGCTGGCACGGAGACGGCGGCTTCCGGTGCGACGCTCAGGGTCAACGTGCCGTTGTCAGCCTGCCTGATCGTGCCGGAGACCGGCGCGATGGTCGCATTGAGACGTACGCCGTCCAGGACATCCAGTACGGAACCGCTCCCGTTGTGACAGGTGAGGCAGAGTGCGAAGGGGCTGACGGCTTTCAGGAGTTTTCCGGAACTCTGGCCCTGGTGGACTCTGTGGCACCCGGCGCACTGGTCGGGGAGGCCGCCGGTCGATCCGCCGGTAGCGGTGAAGCCACCGTGCGGCCCTGCGTCGGCGCTGGCAGTCCCTGTCCCGCCCATGACGCCGTCCGCAAGGAGTACCAGCGTGGTCAGCAGTGCGGCGGCTCCGATTACGGTGCGCTTGCCCGTGAACATCGCATGCTCCTCGTGCTTCACTCAGCCATGGGAGCCGCCGCGCCCCCCTCACTCTCCTTCGGACGCGCGGGGCGGCAATATCCCTCCGCCTGGGAAAAGGAGTCGTGACGTGCACTATTTGCGTATTTGATATGTGTTGCGAGGTTTGTGCTAATAGAAAGTAGCCGCTTTACAGAAAAGTAGCGACTATCGCCACACCTGCACGCGTCCGTTGTCCCGATCCGCGACATAGATGCGGCCGGTGCGGTCGATCACGACGTCGTTGGGGAAGAGGAACTGGTCGTCCTGCATCCCGGGCGCGCCGAACTGGTAGGCCCGTCCGTCGCCGTCACTCCTCAGGTCCCAGGCGCTCAGCGTGTGGTCGTTGGCGTCGGCGATGAGTCCCAGTCCGTTCCTCTCGATCACGATTCCGCGAGGGACGGCCAGCGTCTCCGTCGGCCGGCTCCAGACTTTGAACGCGGCACCGGAAGCGCGGTCGAGCAAGACAATCCGCGCGTTGTTTGAGTCGGTGATCGCGAT
>SCTU01000320.1 GCA_004297315.1 Dehalococcoidia bacterium
GTGGCACTGGAGGGGCAGCGAGCGTTTCTAGCTCATCTACTACTACCGCAAGTTCAGCAAGTGGTGGTATGGGTGGCACGGGCGGTGATGGCGGTACTGGCGGAACGGTATCTACCGGCACCAGTTCCTCTCGCTCGTCATTCATGACGGTTGTGGGCCGCACCCTCACCCGCATTGTTCGCCAATAGCATTCGCTTCCGAAAACAGGTTCCTGTTTTCGGATACGCACTTGCCTGCTGAGTGCGTATGCGAGACCAGGAACCTTTCTATTCCGCACCCGCTATGAAACCCAATCGCTCCCTCTGTCTTTTGCTCGCGCTCGCGCTCATATCGAGTACGGTCGCACCGCTCGCGCATGCTGACGAGACCACCGCTGAAAATCCTCCCCAGGAAGCCAGTTCTGCGTCATCGGAAACGCTACCGTTTGAGACTACCTCAGGGGACCCGGAACCGTTTGATCCGGTGCCTGCGCCTGAACCAGCGGCCGAAGAATCTCCACATCAAACCGAGACCGCTGAATCCGTTCCAGAACCATCTGAAAGTGTGACGAGTGTTGCGGAGGAAGCGACAACGACTCCCGGTGCGCCAGAAAGCGAGACCCAGGCACCACCAACTGACTCAGGGACGGTCGAAACAGAAACTGACACCGTCGCGACTTCAACGCCGCTCGAGAGCGTCTCGACTAGCTCTGAAAGTACCGCAGGTACAAGTACCGAGGCGGTACCTGAATTAGACGTTGCTTCGTCAACTACCGTTAGTACGGGTAACGCATCCGCAGGGGCAAATGTCGTAAACGTTTCTGGTAGCACGTTTGTGAACGCGGGTGGGGAAGTAGTACTTGAAAATGAGTTTGAACCCTCAAGTGGTGTCGATTTGCGTATAGCTTCGTCATCGTTCTCAACCGGTGAACTCTGTGCATGGTTTGCGTGCACCGCGAACGGTACCACGACTATTTTGAGTTCTGGAACGTCAACACTACTCAACTTACTCGTACTTTCTGCGACCAGTGGCGACAACCACATCGCCCAGGCATCTGGAAGTGCGGCTATTCTCACCGGAGATGCGTTTGTCGGACTCAATCTCGTCAATCTTGCGAATCTGAACGTGGTGAACTCGCAGTACTTCATTGCCGCCTTGAATTTCTTTCAAGGACTTACCGGTGACATTGTTTTTCCGAGTCTCACAGGATTCTTTGACTCAATTCTGTCGTCAGGAATTCCAAACACCATTGAGCTTAATCCTGAAACTATCGTAACGAATGACCTTACGTTTGACACTGCCACCGGAGATAATCAGACGAACGCGACCAGTTCCTCAATTTCAACTGGGGCGGCACGCAATCTTGCGACCGTTGTAAATCAGTTGAATTCTTCGCTCATTGGTGGCGCAAGTCTTGCGATTATTCTGCGAATTACTGGTGCGTGGGACGGCGATATCTTCGGGGCACCGGAGGGACTCACGGTTGCCCGGGGTACCGACGGGAGTATCTACCTCTCCGCATCACAGGGCGGAGAAGAGCACCTCACTCATGGAAGTGTCTCGGCGAGCACCACTGCACTCATTGAAAACCATGCGTACCTGGGAGCACAGACCGGCGATAACAGTATTTTGAATGCGGAGAATGCTGAAATCACTACCGGAGAGGCGCTTGCAGCTGCTAATGTGCTGAATTTTGCAAACCAGAACATTATCGGTAGGAACTGGCTTACCGCAGTGGTGAACATATTTGGTGATTGGCAGGGGAATCTCGTGTTCGGACGACCCGACCTGTGGGTGGGTGAGCGAGCGGAAGCCCCTGGTTCCATCACTGAAGGCAGCGAACTGGTGTTGTACTTCACGGTCATGAACAAAGGCGATTCGCCTGCAACAAACGCAGTCTTCACTCCCTCACTCGATACGAATCATCTTGAACTTATGAGTGGCACTGCCGGTGCCCGCTCACTTGGGACACTCGCGCCTGGTCAATCAGTTGAACTTGCGTACACGGTACGAGTACATGCTGAACCGGGCGCGGCAATTGAAACGAGCGGTACCGTGGCAGCGAGAGAGACTGACGCCAATATCTCAGATAATACGGATACGCTCGTTATCCGTACCGCTGGAGGTGGAGGGCGATCAAGCGTGATCGTTCTGCGCACGGGTACCGATCGCAAAGAATCGCAGCATTCCGTTCAACGACCACTCGTAGTAACGCGCGCTACTCGTGAGAGCGTCGCGATTGGTACCAGTACCGTACGTCAGCAACTTACGGTTACTAATCCGAATGATGCCACCACCACACCGCTCGATCTGCATGACCTTCTTCGCGATCCGGAGGGTACGGTTATCAATGACGAGGCGTGGGCGCTCGGTGCACTCGCTCCTCATGAGGAAGTAACCGTGTCATACGAAATTGGATTTACGGCAACAGCACCTAC
>SCTU01000170.1 GCA_004297315.1 Dehalococcoidia bacterium
CGCCGTGCCCGGCGAGTACCAGCGGCACCGGCGCGCTCGCGCCCGCACGCGTCCAGAGCAGCCCGGGCACGGCCCCGTTCCCGCGGTCGAGGGTCAACGCGCGCTCCTCGATGCCGCCCTGGAGGCGGACGGGGGCGCCCCAGCGGGCGGCGGACGAGGGCATGGCGAACCTCCAACGTGCTTCGGGACAAGAACCAACTTCCGACCCCGCGTACAGTAGAACTTAGCCCGCGCCGGGGGATCGCGCGGGCCAGGGAAGTGAGGCACGGAGTGCTCATCCTCCATGACATGCAGGCGATCCACTGGATCATCGCGGGGCTCGGCATCAGTTTCGTGACGCTCGCCCTGCTCGCGATCGCGAACCGGCGTCTGGGCGTCTCCACCGGGTTCGAGGACGTCTGCGCACTCGTCTTGGACGCGCCGTACTTCCGGCGGCCCGCCTTGCTCGCTGGTAGCCCCTGGCGGCTTCCGCTCCTCGGCGGCTTGCTGATCGGCGGGGTGCTCTCGGCCGTCCTGGGCGGTGGCTGGGCCCCGATCTGGGACCTCGGAATGTTCGACACGAGGATCGGCTGGGGGCCGGGCGGCAAAGTGCTCTGGATGTTCGTTGGCGGCCTGTTCATCGGGTTCGGGACGCGCCTCGCGGGCGGCTGCACCAGCGGCCACGGCATCTTCGGCCTCTCCAACCTGGAACTGCCGAGCCTGGTCACGACGCTTTCGTTCATGGCGGCCGGGGTGGTCACCACCAACCTCATCTACCGCGTGATCCTATAGGAAGGGGACGGCGATGGTCCTGCTCTACCTCGGCCTCGGCACCCTCTTCGGCTTCGTCCTCAGCCGTTCCGGCGCTGCGGACTACAACTTCATCCAGGGGATGTTCCTGTTCACCAACTTCCAGCTCTACGGCATCATCGGAAGCGCGGTTGCCTTCACCGCGCCCTCGCTCTGGCTGCTCAAGCGGTACGGCAAGACCCTGACCGGCAAGCCGCTCGTGATCGAACTGAAGCCCGGCCATCGCGGCAATGTTGTCGGCGGACTCCTGTTCGGCGTCGGGTGGTCGATCACCGGGATGTGCCCGGGCCCGATCCTCGTGAACATCGGCGAGGGCAAGGTCTACGCGGTGGCCGCCCTGGCCGGCGCGCTCATTGGCGCCGGTGTCTTCGGTGTCGCCTACCCGAAGCTGCAGCGCCCGATGCAACTCCCTGCCCTCGCGCGCGGGACGGGCGACGGATAAGGACGGCGCGGATACACGGGTGCAACATTCCGTTGGGGGCTCGGTGCGGGCGAAGCCCCGATGGTCTCGTTACACTTTCGCCAATATTGTTACGGTTCTGACATCACCCATCGGTGGTGATCACTATCCGCAAATACGCATTCCCCGCACCGTCTGACGTTTGCCGCTGCCTGACAACGTTTGGGTTAGAATTACCAAGTATTTACCATCGCCCCCTCCTACGTTTCGGTCGAAGCGCGACGATTTAGGCAACTGTTTTCGCCGCGAGCACGGGGGTACCGTCAGTGGCCATTTCCGTGGGGCGCACGAGCGTGCCCCGAATCCTCGTCGTGGATGACGACGACCTCGTGCGCGAGGTCGTGACGGCCGTCTTGCGAGGCACCGGGCATGA
>SCTU01000171.1 GCA_004297315.1 Dehalococcoidia bacterium
GAACTTCACGCCCTGCTTCAATTTGAAGGTGTAGGTGAGGCCGTCCTTGGCAACCTCCCAGGAGTCCGCGAGGTCCGGGATGATGCTCGATGGCTTTTCGTCCGAATCCTTCGGGTCGAACTGGACGAGTGTGTTGAACATCGGCGAGGACGGGAGGTTGACCAGCGTGGTCGACTGCCCGTGCTGGTCGAAGGTGACCGGGTCACCGGACTGGGCGCGCGCGATGCGCCCGCCCTTCTTCGGCTGGGCTGCCGCGGGTGCCGACGCGGTGGCCGCCTTCGACGCGCCACCCGTCGCGGCGGTGGCCGCAGGCTTCTCTTCCGCTTTCTTGTCGCCGCCGCCGCAGCCGATCAATGCCGCTCCGGACAGTCCGGCCGCCCCCACCGCAGCCCCGCGAAGGGCCGTGCGCCGGGTGACCCGATGCGTCGCGAGCGAAGTCCAATAATTCTCTGCCAACCGAATCCCCTCCTTCGAACGTTCGCACGCCGCGGATGCCCGCGAGTTTGTGAGCGTTCTCGCGCGCACGATTACCACGTGGCCTTCTGCCGCTGTGTGATTGCGCGCACGAACCGCTCGGGGAATCGGCACGGAAAGTTCTCCCGGCAGATCAAGAAGGCGGGGATTTCTCCCCGCCTTCGCCAAGTCGTACAACCAGTATGCCTCGAGTTTCGCTCCCTACGTGTTCAGCCAGACCTCCTGGAACTTTGTGTTGTTGTAGCCCGATACATGCGGGAGGTAGCCCTGGACCTGCTTGTAGACAGCCGCCTGGCCAAGCGACCAGTAGTAGATCGCCTTGCCCAGCGCGGGCAGTGAGACTCGCTCAAGCTCGTTCACGAGCGCCTTACGCTTGGTCGCATCGAGCTCGACGGTCTGTTTCAGGTAGGCCGCCTCGATTTCCGGCGTCGAGATCTCGGAGTAGTTGCGCGGTGCGCCCTTCAGGTACATCTCCGCCCACAGTGCGTCCGGGTCATCCAGCGAGACGCCGTGGCCCCAGGGCACGAGGTCAAAGTCCCGCTTGTTCATCCGGTCGTATGCGACCGCGGTCTCCGCCGGGTCTTGCTTCACCTTCCAGCCGAAGGCCTTCGCCAACTGGTCGCCGGTGAAGAGACACAGGTCCTCGTAGAACGCCTGGCGGACCATGATCGAGACGTCCAGGCCAGTCTTCACGCCTGCCGCATCCACCATCTTCTTCGCGTCCGAGACGGAGTTCGGGCCTTGCGGTTCGTAGCCTGGGATCTTGCGGATTTCCTCCGCTGGGAGCGCCCAGTCGCCCCCTGGCAGTAGGTAGCCGCCGCCGCTGACCGCCTCGCCCTTCGCGACGACCTTGATCGCCTCCTCGCGGCTGATCGCTAGGTTCACGGCGCGCCGGACGCGCTCGTCGTTCCACGGCGCCTTGGAGCTGTTGTAGTTCAACACCGAGAAGCCGAGCCCAGGGCGCTTGCTGTAGACGGCCTTGTCGCCGATTGCCTTCTTCAACGATTCAGCAGAAGCCGGCGCGAGGCTGCCAATCTGGATCTGGCCCGACTGCAGGGCCGCATCACGCGAAGCCTCCTGGGGCATGATGAAGACGTCGAGGCCATCGAGGTACGGGCGTCCCTTGACGTGGTAGTCCTTGTTGCGCTCCATCGTGACCTTGACGCCGCGCTCGTACTTCAGATC
>SCTU01000172.1 GCA_004297315.1 Dehalococcoidia bacterium
AGCGGCCGGACGGCTGCGGCAGGTCCGAGAACGGCCCGTACCAGCGCAGTGGCATCGCCGTGCGGAGCAACTCGACCGCCTCCCAAGCCTCAGCCCGGCCCGGCGTCACGCACATCACGTCGATGTCTGACCAGCCGTCGTGCGTCCCTGCCGCGAGCGAGCCAAACAGCGTGACGCGCGAGACGGCGGGACAGCGTGCGAGCGCGTCCGCCACGTCGAGCGCGATCCGCGTCGGCGTGCTGGCATACGGGTACACGAGTTCGTCGGCGATCTCCATTGCGACGAGTTTATCTACGGTTGCCGCATCCGCGGCTACCGCCAGAGCGGGTTGAGCGGCGAGTAGTTGAAGTTGTTCGTGAACGCCGCGTCTGTCTCGATCAGCCCGCTGATCGCGCGGAACCCGGTGCCGTCGACCCCGACGGTGAACAGCATTAGCCCTGAGCGCGTGCCCTGGACCACCGCGCCGTCGAAGACGATCGTGCGGCCGTCCGGGGAGAACGCGCCGTCCAGTGGGAACGAGCCACGCCCGTCGCGCCCGTTGTGGACGGCGTCCATCGTCAGGCCCAGGGCGGTGAGCGAGGCGCGCACGCCGGCGAGCAGGTCGGCCTGCACGGCGCCGGTGTTGGCGTCGTAGATGCGGAACCGCCACATATCCAGGATTCGCTGGCCGTCCGCGGAAACCGCCATGTGCAGCGCGCCGCCGTCGGGCAGCGTCAACACCTCGCGTCGCGCCGCCACGTCGTAGACGTGCAGGTTCACGCCCGCGGTGGGCGAGAACGAGGAGTACAGCACGCGGTCGCCGGTGGGGAACCACTCGGGCGACTCCTCGTTGTCCGGCGTCCCAGGCAGTTCGACGAACGTCTTCGTCGTCACGTCGATGACGAAGATGCCGAGGTTCAGCGGCGCCGATGCCGCCTGCGGCGGAGTCCGGGTGGCTTGTACGGCGACACGGTTCCCATCTGGTGACAGCGAGGGCCGCGCGAGCGAGTACAGCCCGTCCACCTGGACAGATCGGGAGGCGCCATCGGCGGTGGCCAGCGTCACCTGGCTCCCGTCGGTGTAGGCGAGCGTCTGCCCGCGCAGGTCGAACCCGCCGGGCGCCAGCAAGATCGTCGAGGGCAGCGCACCCTCGACACGCGTCAGCGTGGCCTGCGGGCTGCTGAGACCGGGCAGCCGGTAATAGATGCCCGCCGGGAACGTCGCGGAGACCGCCGGAGTCGTGCCCGCGGTGCACACGAGGACGATCGGCGTCTGCGGCGCGATCACGCCGCCCGCGAGCCGCGCGACGAAGGCGTCGTTCACGAAGCCCGGCGCGCCCGCAACGTATCCGGTGATCTGCCCGCCGCTCGTGATCCAGAGCGACTGAAGCGTGCACCCCTTCGCGGCAACGGCCGCGGCGACGGCGGACGGCGGCCCGCCGCCCCACAGGACGATGCCGAGGCCGGCG
>SCTU01000173.1 GCA_004297315.1 Dehalococcoidia bacterium
GCGCGAATGCCTGCATGTCCATCGCCGCTACGGCCTCGGGAGCGCAGTAGAGAAAGCGGTCCGACGCAGGCACCATTCGGGGCAAGGGTTTCACACGAGACTCGCGCCGGGCCACCTCGCCGCGCGACACGTAGCCCGACGTTTGCGCGTACGTGTACGAGGCGAGTGCTTCCACCATCGAGATGTCGACGCGCCTCGTCACACCGTCCTTGCGCGCGGCGCGGTTCGCCGCCAGCGCCGCGGAGGCCGCGGCGAGGCCGCCGGTCATCGCGGCCGCGTAGGGTGGCAACTGCATCGGCGGCTGATCCCACTCGCCCGTGAGGAACAGCAGCCCACTCGCCGCCTGAACCACGAGGTCGCTCGCGGCCCAGGGCGACCGCGGCCCAGTCAGCCCGAACGGGGAGACGGAGACGACGGCGCCACGCGGCTCGAGGCTGTGGAACAGGCCGGGATCGAGGCCGGATTCGGCACAGCCGCCCGCCGAGAAATCGGCGACCACGATGTCGGCGGCGTTCGCAAGGCCCTCGACGATCTCCGCGTCGCCCTCCGCCCAGCGCTTGCCGTGGTTGACGAAGGCGAACGCCCCGCCCTCACCACCACCCCAGCGCCCGCCGCGAAAGCGTCCCGGCTCGCCGTCGCTGGATGGCTCGACCTTCACGACGTCCCAGCCGACCTCGGCAAGCAACTTCGTCGTGTAGGCCGCGCCGACCCCGGTCGAGAGGTCCAGGGCGCGGGGGCGCTGTGATGCTGGCTCGGCCGTCATCGGACGTGCCTCTGCCAGCCGTCATGCACTGCGTCGGCCCGGCTGAGTTCGCCTCGCTCGATGCGCAACTCCGGTGGAGCGAGCGGCTCGACGGCCGGCTCGCTCTTCGTGCCGATCGCGCCGGACTCCAGGGCCGCCGCGATCTCTGCCCCCGACAGACCCGCGACCTCTGACAGCACCCACTCGTTGTCCTCGCCAAGCGCGTGCGGTGTGGCCATCGGGATCTCGCGCCCGCCGCCGAACGCGGGCCCCGCGACGGGCATCGATGCTGGTCCGGCGCCGAGGACGCCGAAGTAGCCGCGCGCCCACAGGTGCTCGTCCGTTGACTGGTCGGAGGCGTCGGCGACCTCGGCCGCTGCGACGCCAGCACCCTGCAACGCCTCGACCACCTCGCGTCCGTCGCGGTCGGCCAGGGCCGAGACGAGCGTGACCTCCGCATCCGCGCCGTCCTCCGCGAGCGTGATGCCCAACGCCCCGGCGAGCGCAGGCAGTTGCTCGCGCGCGGCCGTGATCGCGACGTGCCTGTCGAGGCCGCGCGTCGAGAAGACGCCGTTGACGGCGTAGCGGCTGTCGCCGTTCCCGACCCGCCTCGGAAGCGGCGCACCGAAGGAGCGCTCCGCGACCACGGGGCCGAGGTGGCTCACCAGCGTCTCGTGCAGCGACACGTCGATGCTCGTGCCCTGTCCCGTCGCGTCGCGATGGTCGAGGGCGGCGAGGACAGCGAATACCGCGTTGAGGCCGGCGGTGCTGTCCGCGTAGACCTCGGTGCCCGGCCGGCCCGGCCAGGCGTCGGCGGGGCCGATCAGTTCGTTATGTCCGCTGACCGCTTCCGCGGCGGATGCTGACAGCGAGCGCTCTGCGTAGGGGCCGGTCGCACCGAACCCCGTGATGGACAGATGGATGACGTCAGGCTTCCCTGCGCGGACGGTGGCGTAGTCGATGCCTAACTGACGCGCCTCCTCGGGCATGAAGTCATGAGCAACGACGTCGCAGCCAGCCGCCAGGCGTCGGAAGAGAGCACGCCCGCCCTCGCTCTCGAAGTCGAGGCCGAGCCTGCGCTTCCTGCGCAGCAGATCGGGGCCGGGCACCGGCACATGAGCGTCCCGATGCAAGTCGACCCGGATCACCTCAGCACCGAGGTCGGCGAGGTGTCGCGTCGCGAAGGCGAGCGCCGCGCCCTGCTCGAGCGAGAGCACGCGGATGCCCTCAAGCGGTCGGTCCAAAAGTCCCTCCGTCTGCTCGCGGCGGGTCGCCGAGCGCCGCCGCTAGAAGACGGCGATCGGGTTCACGGGCGAGCCCGTGCCGCCGAGGACGACGAGCGGCGCGATCGTGAGCATGAACTCGTAGCGGCCTCGCTCGGCGCACGCCGCGGAAAGGCCCTCGAAGTTGGCGTTGTCCAGGAGGGGCAGCCCCATGTGCGGGATCGCGATGACGTGGAGCGGGATGCGCTCGCCGTACTGCTCCTGCCCGGACGCCTCCTGCAGGTCCCAGCCCATCAGCGACGCGCCGGTGTCGTGCAGGAACTCGAGTACGGAAGCGGCGACGCCCGGCGTGTTCAGCGGCATCACCATCTCGAAGCCCGGGTGGGCGTGCCAGAAGGGGTCGGCGCCGGACCGGATCAGCACCGCGTCACCGGGCTGAGGCGTGATCCCCTGCTGCTTCGCCCAATCCTCGAGGTGCCAGCCCTCGACGGGGTCGCCGATGGCCACGTGGTCCTGCCCGCGCATCTTCGGGATGTCGTACAGGACGCCACGGGTGACGATGCCGTCCCGCCACGCGTCGACCGCGTTCGCGCCCGCGCCCGCCTCGGTCACCAGCGAGGCGGGCCGGTTGTTGTACATCGGCCCGCCGTTGGCGGCGAAGATGTGGCAGAGCGCGTCGATGTGGGTGTTCACGAAGCCGTGGTAGGACACGCCGATGTAGTCGACCGTGCTACCCGGGTTCACCGTCATCCGATGGTCAGCCGGGCGCCCGTTCCGCTTCGCGTCCGGGACCGCTGCAGCGGTCGCAAGCGGGTTGGCGCAGGACACAGTGCGTCCGTCCCGCACGAGGGCCGCGGCACCGCGGCGCACCTCCGGTGTGATGAGGTTCAACGTGCCGAGCTGGTCTTCGGCACCCCAGCGCCCCCAGTTGTTCAGCCGCGTCCGGTAGGCTTCGAACTCCGCCACCGTGGTCGGCGTCCGGTCACGCAGTCCCATGCTCGTCCCCCTTCGCGCTCTGTCGGTCGTTCCCCGGGCCACCGTCGAGGGGCTCCGCGCCGAGCGTCCCCGCACGGTAGTACCGGTGGCCCTCGACGGACGGCGGCCTATGCGCCTGCTCGACGACATGGCCGGGCTCGTCGTGCGCGTAGCGGTAGCCCTGGCCGTAACCCAACGTGCGCATGAGGCCCGTGGCGGCATTGCGCAGGTGGAGGGGCACGGGGTCGTTGCGCGTGTTGCGCGCGTCCTCGGCCGCCGCCTCGTAGGCCCGGTAGGCAGAGTTCGACTTCGGTGCGCGCGCGAGGTAGACGACGGCCTCCGCGAGCGGGAGGCGGGCTTCGGGCATCCCGAGGAAATGGCACGCCTGCTGCGCGGCGACAGCCAGCGACAGCGCCGCCGGGTCCGCCAGGCCGACGTCCTCCGCCGCGAGGATCACGATGCGCCGCGCGACGAAGAGCGGGTCCTCGCCGGCCTCGAGCATCCGCGCGAGCCAGTAGAGCGCGCCGTCCGGGTCGGAGTCGCGCATGCTCTTGATGAAGGCGGATATCTGGTCGTAGTGGGCGTCTCCCTCTTTGTCGTAGAGCAACGTCGGGTGCTGCGTCGCCTGCTCGACGGCCTCCAGCGTGAGCGCGCGGGCACTACCCCTGTCCGGCTCCGTGATGCGCGTCGCGAGGTCGAGGATCGTGAGCGCCGCCCGCCCGTCGCCGCCCGCCGCGCGCGCGATCGCGCGTAGCACCTCGTCGCTCGCCTCGACGCCCGACCCACCAAGGCCGCGCTCCTCGTCGGCGAGTGCACGGCGCAGAATCAGCTCGATCTCCTCCGGCTCGAGGAGTTTCAGGACGAAGACGCGGCAGCGCGAGAGCAGCGGCGCGACGACGTAGAACGACGGGTTTTCCGTGGTCGCGCCGATCAGCGTGACGGTGCCCGCCTCGACGTACGGGAGCAGCGCGTCCTGCTGGGCGCGGTTGAAGCGGTGGATCTCGTCGATGAAGAGGATGGTGCGGCGCCCGGTCAGGCGCAGCCGGTCCTTTGCCTCCGCAACCGACTTCCGCATGTCAGCGACGCCCGAGTTCACGGCGGACAGTTCGTCGAAGTGCCGCTGCGTGGCGCCCGCGATGATCGTCGCAAGCGTCGTCTTCCCTGTGCCGGGCGGGCCCCACAGGATCATCGAAGGCACGTCGTCCGCCTCGATCATGCGGCGGAGCGCGGTGCCCGGGCCGATCACCCCCTGCTGCCCCACGTACTCGCCGAGGCTCTTCGGGCGCATCCGTGAAGCGAGCGGCGCGCCGGCCTCGGACCCGGCCCGAGCGGCGGCGCGGCCGGGTTCGCCGAAGAACCCGCCCTGCACCCCGGGCACATCGCCAACCCCTCGGCGCGGCATAGGAAGCAGTCTAGCCCGCGGAGGATGGCGGAATGTGGCGGTCGCGGTCGAACGGGAACGCCTGCGCCTCGACCTGCCGGACGACCTCGGCGGTGGTCGCCCGGACGCGGGCGATGAGATCGTCCGGGTAGCCCCAGCGCGCCCCGTGCTCGACGAACTCGTCCTCATCGTGGACCTCCACGCCGTGCTCGTAGCGAAGCACGTCCAGGTCGAGATCCACCCAGCGGATGGTGTCGCCCTCGACCGTCGCCGGGGCGCCGATGTTCACGTAGGTGAGCTGGCCGCGCGCGCCGGTGGGCTGGTGCTGGTGCATCACGTTGTACCAGCGGCCATCGGTGAAGAAGAGCATGGTGAACGGGTACATCAGGACGCCCTCGCCCCGGTACCCCACCCAGCGCGTGCCCGGCCGAATCCAGCAACGCAGCACGGGGCCGTGCTGGTCGAGCAGCAGCGCCTCGTACTCGTAGTGCGGCGAACCGTCGAACTTCGTCGAGACGATGCGGACCGGCCGGCCGCGGGAAAAGTCGGGGGGCGGAATCTCGGAGGAAGACTCGGGCATCGGCGATATCGTACCGCCGCCCACCCGGCGATAGGATGAAGGGCATGCGCGGCGCGTTGCCGCCCGAGGAGTGACGTGTGACGACGGCAGCCCGCACCGACTACGAGGCCGTGATCGGCGTCGAGGTCCATATCCAGTTGAAGACGAAGTCGAAGATGTTCTGCGGCTGCAACCGCGAGTACTTCGACACCGAACCCAACAGCCACGTCTGTCCGGTCTGCCTCGGCATGCCGGGGATGCTCCCGGTGATCAACGAGCAGGCGGTCACCTACACCCTGCTCGCCGGCCTCGCGATGGGGTGCGAGGTCCCTCGCCACTCGAAGTTCGACCGCAAGAACTACCCCTACCCCGACCTGATGAAGGGCTACCAGATCTCCCAGTACGACCAGCCCTTCTGCGTCGGCGGCTCGCTCACGATCGAGGTCGAGGGGCGCCAGCAGGTTGTCCATCTCGAGCGCATCCACCTCGAGGAAGACACCGCGCGCCTCCTCCACCGCGACGACGGCGCGGAGTCGTACTCGCTGCTCGACGTGAACCGCTCTGGCTCGCCGCTGATGGAACTGGTGACGAAGCCGGACATGCACTCGGGGGCCGAGGCGGCCGCGTTCCTGCGCAAGCTGCGCCAGATCATGCGCTACCTCGGCATTGCGGATGCGGACATGGAGAAGGGCGGCATGCGCGCGGACGCGAACGTCTCGATCCGGCCGCGCGGACAGGAGGCGCTCGGCCGCAAGGTCGAGGTGAAGAACATGAACTCGTTCCGCGCCGTACAGCGGGCGATCGAGTTCGAGATCGAACGCCAGTCACGCCTGGCGGACGCGGGCGAGCGGATCAAGCAGGAGACCCGCGGCTACGTCGACGCGACCGGCGAGACGGTGTCGCAGCGCTCCAAGGAAGAGGCGAACGACTACCGCTACTTCCCCGAGCCAGACCTCCCGCCGATGGTCGTCGAGCCGGAGACGGTCGAGGCGCTGCGTGCCCGCCTGCCGGAACTGCCGGACGCCCGGCGCGAGCGCTTCGAGCGCGAGTACGGGCTGAGCCCCGACGAGGCGCGGACGCTCACCGAGTCACGCGAGGCCGCCGACACCTACGAGGAAGCGGTGCGCCTCGCCGGTGCGCCGCTGGCGCGGCCGGTGGCGCTCTGGTTCATCGGCGAGGTCGCCAGGCGGTTGAACACGCTGGGACACGCGGACGCGGAACTCGCGGATACGAAGGTGGGCCCA
>SCTU01000174.1 GCA_004297315.1 Dehalococcoidia bacterium
GACGCGTGCACGATCAGCGATCGGAACGCGTCGGCGAGGGCGGGCGCGGCGGCGATCCAGATGTCGGCGGAGGTCGTCTCGGCGGGCGTGGGGTAGGCCGCCAGCGGCTCCGCGATGCCGCCGGCCTCTTGCACGATCAGCGAGCCGGCGGCCGCGTCCCACCAGTGCGGGCCGCGCTCGTAGTAGGCGTCGAGGCGGCCGCAGGCAACGGCGCACATATCGAGCGCGGCCGATCCGGCGCGCCGGATGTCCCTCACGACGTCGATGATCTCGGCGAGCATCGCGCCCTGGCGGCGACGCTGCTCCGGCACGTAGTCGAAGCCGGTGCCGACGAGCGCGCGGTCGAGGCTTGCCACGTCCGAGGCATGGATACGCGCGTCGTTGAGCCACGCCCCGCCGCCGCGCCACGCGTGGAAGGTCTCGCCTCGCTGCGGGTCGACGATCACGCCGGCTACCGCCTGCCCCTCGACCTCGGCCGCGATGGAGACGCAGAAGGCGGCGCGGCGGTAGAGGTAGTTCACGGTGCCGTCGAGCGGGTCGATCACCCAGCGCACGCCCGAGGTGCCGGCGCGGCTCGCGCCCTCCTCGCCCAGCAGGCCGTCGTCCGGCCGCGCGGTGAGCAGCCGCTGCACGATCAGCGCCTCGGAGGCGCGGTCCATCTCGGTGACGGCGTCGGTCGGCGAGGTCTTTGAGTCGATGGTCCGTTCGCCATGCAGGTGGGCGAGCAGGAGCGCCGCCGCCTCCTGTGCGACGGGCAGGGCGAGGTCGTGGAGCGCCTCGAACTCGGCGGCTGCGGACGGCAGACGGGGCGGCATGTGACGGACGCTACCCGTCGACGTCGTCGCCCGTGGGACGGTCGACCGGTAGCCAGAGCCGGCGGTCTCCAGGGGACTGCGAGCAACGCAGGACGGACTTGCCGTCCTCCAGCCGCGGGCGGACCCAGCCGTACGTGTCGACTCGGTCGTCGCGGTCGATGGGCTCCCCATCCATCCCGATGATCAGGTCGATCGCCGTGTGCTGGCGCAGGTAGCCCGCCGTCACGATGCCTTCGAGGTCCCGGATCCCGCGCAGGTCGATGAACCGTCCGTCGTTGCCGCCCGCGCGCAGGCCGACCGCCGCGAGCGCGCCGATCGCACCGAGGCGTTCGCGGCCGAGCGCGCGGATCCCGACGTTCGACTCGTTCGAGAAGGTGAGCGCCCACTCCAGCCGCATGACCTCGGTCTGGCAGCGCCGCCCGAAGGCGAGGGTGTGCGGGATGTCGGAGTGCCGCGACATGATCGCGATGCCGGGGTCGCTCCCCTTCGCCGCCGCGCGCCGGACGTAGTCGACGATGTCGTCTTCGAGGTCGAGCACGGAGCGGTCGGTCTCGACCCCGAAGGCGTAGCAGAAGTTGTGGCCGGTGTCCTTGATCTTGTAGATGCGCAGCAGTTCGTGCCGGGTCACGCCGAGGGAGTTACCCCAGCCCCCGTCATCGATTTGCGCCGCGAGCAGCCGGGCGAGCGTCCCCGTCCCCGGCCCGTCCTCCACGTCCGTGTCGTCGATGCCGATGATCAGTTGCTCGCGGATCGTCTCGTCTTTGGCCATCGTCACCCTCCCCGGGCCGCCCGAGTCTAGCGTCGTGCCTCGCCAGCCTCATCCCGGCCGCGTTCGAGCGCGTCGAGTCGTGCGTCGTCGATGCCGAAGTGGTGGGCGACCTCGTGCCGGACAGTCCGTCGCACCTCCGCCGCCATCTCGGACGGGGCGAAGGCGCGCTCGTGCGGCCCCTGGAAGATCAGGATGCGGTCGGGAAGCGTCATCCCGTAGGAGGCGCGCTCGGTGCGCGGGATCCCGGTGTAGAGGCCGAAGAGGTCGCTGTCCGGCCCCACCTCCCCCGCCTCGCGGTCGGCCTCGGAGGGCTCCCGCCGCACGATTACCTCGACGTTGTCGAGCAGGGAGGAGAACTCGGGCGGCAGGCCGAGCATGGCCTGGCGGACCAGGCGGCGGAAGCGGTCTCGGTCCATGCGCCGAGTCTATCGCCCCCCGGTGAATCCACGCTGGACCACTTTGGCCCGCCGGCGCGGAGGCCTTCGGACGCCGTCAGAATTGCCGATACTTCGCGTAAGTGACCGGTCAGGGTTTTCCCGTGGGGCGACTGCCCCATTTCGGGTGGGGAGGCAGAGCGATGTTTCGACCGCGACGACCCCAACTCCTGCCGGCCCCGCTCCGGGCGCGCATCGAGGCCTCCGTCCGCGACGGCGTCGGCCTCAGCAAGCACGAGTGGATCCTCCCGGCGCCCGTCCGGCCGCATGAACTCGTCGCGCTTGGCGAGGCGGTCGTGGAGTGGAGCCGCCTGCGCGTCGCCGAGTCACGCCGCCCGTACGGCATCGACCAGAGCGCGCTCGCGATCGCCTGCGCCCACCCAGGCGGCGCTCCGCTAGCCTCCGCGACGTTTGGCGTGTTCCGCCCGATCGAGTTGTATGCGGAAGGCGGCATCCCGGAGCGAGTCCAGGCCTTCATGGAAGAACTGTCAGTCGAGACGCTGAACGAGAGTGGGGAGCCCGTCCGGTTCGCGGCGGCGCTCTTCTCATGGGGAGATGTCGCACGGGCGACGCTCTTCGCTGGCCCCGAGTAGTTCGAGGGGGTACGAGGTCAGTCGCGCAGGGCCGCCATGGCGATCGCCTCGGCGACCCGCTGGATCGGGCCGCCCTCCACCGCAAGCGCCTCGCACGTCTGCACGAGTTCGCGCAACTGCAGGGGCCGGTGCTGCGGGGCGCCGGTGATGCGCAGCGCCCGCGACAGCAGCACGCGGGCGTCCGAGGGCGAAGTGACCTCGTTTAGCGCCTGGAGCAGGTCGTCGGTCGTCATCAGCGGCATCCCACCCGCGCACACCCTCGGCCTCCCCATCTTCGACAACCGCGCGCCCGCCCCTCACCAGGGGGTTCCCCGATCTCTGACCGCTTCCTTGTTCACGATGCGCAGAAGATGAGGCTGCCGACCGCCCCGCCTACGATGCCTCCATGCACCTCGACCGCCGCCGCGCCTACTTCTTGCTCGCCCTGGGGTGCGTGGCTGCGCTCCTCGCCGGGTGCCGGACCGAACGCGAGGTGGCCCAGATCGCGCGGCGCGAGCGTCCGGTCGCCGGGCCGCCGCGCGCCTTCATGCTCGGCTTCACCGACACCCCTGCAACGCTGACGCCCGAGGCCTACACCGCGACGTTCAACCTCGCCTCCAACTACGGCGAGATGATCCTCGTCCAGCGCGCCGTCGCGTGGGCGGACTTCGTACCGGGCGCGAAGCCGTCCGACGGCCTGCGCGACCAGACCGTGCGCGCACGCCAGGCCGCCGACGAGCGCGGACTCACCCTCGCGATCGCGCTCGACCCGTTCGACCCGGCGGCGCGCGGCCGCCTGCAGGGGCTGCCGCCGCGGTACGCCGGCAAGACGCTGGGCGACGCTGACCTGCGCAAGGCGTTCGTCGCGGACGCGGTATTCGTCGCGCGAACCGCGAAGCCGGCCTACCTCGCGCTCGGGCTCGAGGTGAACACCACGTTCGAGCGCAACCCGGACGGCTACCTCGCGTTCGTCGAGGCGTACAAGGAGGCGTACGACGCCGTGAAGGCGACCGCGCCCGAGACGAAGGTCTTCCCCGGCTTCCAGCACGAAGAACTGCTCGGTATCCTGCCGAACCTGCCGCCGCATCCCCCGCGCTGGCAACTGCTCGAGGCGTACGGCGCGAAGATCGACCTCTTCGCGATCACGACCTATCCCTCGTTCGTCTACGAGGTCGCGCGGAAGGTGCCTCCGGGCTACTACACCGACATCGCGAAGCAGACGAAGTTGCCGGTGGCGTTCCTCTCCGCCGGGTTCGCCTCCGCCCCCAGCCGCGAGCACCTGAACTCGTCCACCCCGCCCGAACAGCGCCGGTATCTCCAGCGCCTGATCGAGGACGCCGACGCACTCGCCTCGCCATTCCTCATCTGGTACGCGGGCCGCGACCCCGGTTTCGCGCAGTCACCGCCGTTCGACCTGCTCGGGAGCCTGGGCCTGCGCGACGCGCGCGACCAGGCGAAGGAGGCATGGGAGGCGTGGGAGGCCGCCAGCAATCGCCCGCTCGACCCGCGCACCCCGCCCCGGACCCCGACACCTGCCCCAACCCCCACTCCCGTGACGTCGAGATAGTCCGAGACCGCGATGGTGCCTACTCGGGCCCGAGCCCCAAGAACCGCGCGGCGTTCCCGCCGAGGACGGCGGCGCGCTCCGCCTCTTCCGGCAGGGCGGCCTCCACGTACGCGCGGTCGACCTCCTGCGCGCGCAGCGGGAAGTCCGAGCCCCACGCCACAGAATCGAGGCCGGCCATGTCGATGACGCGACGGAAGACCTCCGGCACGTAGAGGTACGACGACGCCGCGCTGTCGAAGAGCACGCGTCGCTCAATGCTCCGGCGCACCTCCGGGATCAGAGTGGCGAACGGGAAGCCGCCGCCCCAGTGCGCCGCGATCAGGCGCGCCTCGGGCCGGGCATCGAGCAGTTGGCCAAGCGCGCCCGGCGTCAGTCCCCCCACTTTGCCCGGATAGAGGTGGCCCGCCTCCTCCGAACTGTGCACCAGCACCGGCAGATGCGAGGCCGGCACGTCCTCCGGCGCGCACTCGCGCACCTCGCCGATGCCCGAGGCGCCCTCGACCGGTTCGCGCGTCGGCACGAAGGGGAGGATGCGGCCGCCCGAGGCTCGCGCCGCCTCGACCAGGTAGGCGGCATGCTCGGCGGCCAGCGCAGGGTCGCGCCACCAGAACCCGCAGGCGATCGAGACGTCGACTCCGGCACGCTCCATCGAAGCGAGCAGGTCATCGGCGGTCGCCATCGTCGCCTTCGCGCTCGCGTACATCTCATCGAATGCCGCGTCGGCGACGGCGAGGCGAGAGCGCTGCGCGATCAGGCGCGGCGGAAAGATGTGCGTATGGATGTCCACGATCATGTCCGGGATCGTACGATGTGTGCGCGGCATGCACCCCGCCCGGCACACCAACCGCGGGGGACGCGCCGGAGCGATCGGGCGGGAGTCCGGCCACCGCGAGGCAAGCCTCGTGGTGTGCCCGCGAGGCTCACCATGGCCGCTCGATTCTCCGACCCCGACGACGCCCGTCCAGTCCACCTGGGTACGCTCCGCGCAGCAGACGTCGAGGCCGTCCCGCCCGCCCCGGTCAATCTGCACGCTCCCGGGAAGTCATCGCCGCGCCGCCATCCCTACCGTGGCGCGTTCGTGTTCGCTTCGGTGATGGCCGGACTGGCCGCCCTGTCATGGGGCGCCTCCACGGAGGTCCTGCGTGCCGCTGGCGACGCCCTCGACTGGCTGGGGGCGCACGACACCGCGCGCGGCCGCGCGCTCGCGACCGTGGCCTTTGTCAGCGCCGGCGCGCTTGGCGTGATCGCCGCCTGGGGCCGGGAGACGGCGGAGCGCCGGCCGGTGCGGCTCGCGGGCGGGCGTGCGAGGATGGCGGTCGACGAGGTGGCCGCCGTGCTGCGCGACGCGATCCTCGATGACGAAGGGCTGGCGGACGCGGAGGTGCGCGTGCAGAACCTGCACCGCCGCGGCCTGCGGGTGACGGTGCGGGCCGACGTCCGCCCGCGCGCCCGCATCGACGAGACCGTCGCCGCCGTCGACGCGACGGTGCGCGAGGTCGTACAGGGCCGGCTCGGCGCCCGTCTGGCGGCGCGGCCGGCCGTGGACGTGCGGTACGAGGAACTCGACTTGCGGTTGGGACGGGGCACATGAACGAACCCACCGGGCCCGCGACACGAGACGGCGCAGCGCCGCGCCCGATGACGCCGCCCCGTCCCTTTGACGCCGACCCTGAACCCGAGGCGCCCCGCGACCTTCAAGAGGCGCCCGAGGAGATGCCCGAAGCCCTCGACGACGCCCATGAAGTCGAGGCCGTCGCGCCGGAGCCCCCCGAGGCGTTCGAGGACCTGCGGCAGCTGCCGCTGCTGCTGGAGGCGCTGCTCTTCGTCGCCGACCACCCGGTGGAAGAGGCGTACCTCGCGCGCGCCCTCGAGGTCTCACCGCAGCGCGTGGCGCGCGCGCTCGACGAACTGGGCGACGCGCTGCGCGAGGCGGGCCGCGGCATCCGCGTGCAGCGCGGGCCGGAGGGCGTGCTACTGGTTTCTGCCCCGGAAGCAGCGGCGCCGGTCGAGCGCTTCCTCGGCCTGGAGATGAGCCGCCGGCTCTCCACGGCCGCACTCGAAACGCTCGCGATCATCGCCTACAAGCAGCCCGTGACGCGCGGCCAGATCGACGCCGTGCGCGGGGTGAGCAGTGACGGTGCCGTCCAGACGCTGCGCGCGCGCGGCCTGATCGAACCGGCGGGCTACGCGAACGGCCCCGGCCGCCCGACGCTCTTCCGCACGACACAGCGCTTCCTGGAGCACTTCGGCCTCGAGCGCACGGGCCAGCTTCCGGCGCTCCCGGAGGAAGTCGACCTGCCACTGTCAGAGATCGGCGCGCAACTCGGCCTCGACGAGGAGGCGATCGCCGCCGCGCTCGCCGAGCCCGCGCCGGACACGGAGCCCACACCCGAGGAGCAGGACGCCGCCGCCGCGCTCGAACTGCCGGCCGACGCCGTCGCCCTCGCGAGCGCCGCCGAGCAAGCGTTCGCCCACGCGCCGCACACGGAGACGGACGGCGGCGCTGACGGCTAGTGTGACGCGATGGTCACGGTCTCCGTCGTGCTCACGCTCGACATCCCGCAGTCGCACTCATTGAAAGAAAAACGGGGCGTCGTGCGCCCGCTGGTCGAGCGGCTGCGCACGCGCCTCCATGTCACAGCCGCCGAGGTGGGCTTGCAGGCGCGCGTCGACGCTGCGCAGGTCGGGTTCGCCGCCGTATCCGGCGACGCCGCCACCGCGCGCGCCGTCGCGGAGGATGCCCGCCGCTTCGCGGAGGACTACCTGATCGGCCGCGGCGAAGTCATCGATATCGCGGTCGAGGAGACCGTGCTGCATTGAGGCCCCGCCGGTCGAAGCCCGCGCCTCGGCGACCTACCCGCCGGACAGCAAGACGGGCCGCTGAGAGTGCGGCCCGTCTTCGATGAATCGTCCGAGGCGGCGGTACTAGAAGTCCATGCCCCCCATACCGCCCATGCCGCCCATCCCACCCATGCCGCTCATGTCCGGCATCGGCTTCTCTTCTTCCTCGATCTCGCCCACCGCGACCTCGGTGGTCAGCATAAGGGCGGCGATCGAGACGGCATTCTCCAGCGCCACGCGGGAGACCTTCACCGGGTCGATGATTCCGAGTTTGAACATGTCGCCCATGCGGTCCTCGGCGGCGTCGTAGCCGACGTTCGTCGCGGCGTCCTTCACACGGTCGACGATCACGGAGGGCTCGCCCCCCGCGTTCTCGACGATCTGGCGCAGCGGCGACTCCAGCGCCATGCGCAGGATCTTCGCGCCCGTGCGCTCGTCGCCGGTCAACTTTGCGATCACCGCGTCGAGCTTCGGCTGCACGCGGATGAAGGCGACCCCGCCGCCGGGCACCACGCCCTCCTCCACGGCCGCGCGGGTCGCGGAGAGCGCGTCCTCCAGGCGGAACTTCTTCTCGCGCACCTCGACCTCGGTGGCGCCGCCGGCCTTGATCACGGCCACGCCGCCGGCGAGCTTCGCCAGCCGCTCCTGCAGCTTCTCGCGGTCGAAGTCAGACTGCGTGTCCTGGATCTGCGCGCGGATCTGGCGGATGCGGGCCTGGATCGCCTCGTCGGATCCGGCGCCCTCCACGATCGTGGTCTGGCCCTTGTCCGCCACGACGCGGTGCGCGTGGCCCAGGTCGGCGAGTTGCACGTCCGTCAACTTGCGGCCC
>SCTU01000175.1 GCA_004297315.1 Dehalococcoidia bacterium
TGCACCGCCTTTGGCTTCTGGTCCGCGCTCGTCAGTCTGACGACGCTGACCGCCGGGCTCGACCTCGGCATTGGCAGCGCGGTGCGAAACCGGATCTCGACCCTCCGCGCGACGGGTGACGAAGACGGCGCCCGTGACGCGTTTGGCGCCGCGCTGATCGTGGTCACGCTCGTCAGCGCGGCGCTCGCCGGCCTCCTGCTGGTTGCTGCGGCAGCAGCGCAAGCCAGCGGCTGGACGGAGTGGCCCGGTGAGCAACATCGCGCGGTCGCGGCGGCGGTGGTCCTGCTCGGCGCGTTCCAGGTCGGCAACCTCGGCCAGCTCGCGCTCTACGCGCGGGAACAGCCGCTGCTCGTCGCCGGGCTGGAGGTTGCCCGGTGGCTGATCACCGTCCCGGCGCTCCTCCTCGTGGCCTTCGCTGACGGAGGCCTGCTCGCCATGACCGCCACCTACTTCGTGGCGCTCGCGCTTTCCGTCGCCGCAGCCTTCCCGATCTTGCTCACCGACCGGCGGTGGCGGCGGCCGCCGCCCGGCCCGGCGCGTGCCTGGCGGATCGCGCGACGCGATGTCTGGGCCGGGGCCGGATTCGCGGCCCTGCAGATCGTCGCCACATTGGTCTACCAGACGGACGTACTGATCGCCGCGCAGTTGACCTCGCTCGCCACCACCGGGGACTTCGCACTCGTCCAGCGGCTCTACCTGGTGCCGCTCTCGCTCCTATTCGCCGCCGTCACTCCCCTATGGGCACGGACCGCCTCCGAGGTGGCCCGCGGCAACCATCGCTGGGCGCGCACGCTGGCGGAGCGCGCGGCCGGTGCGGCGACCGGCGTGCTGGCGCTCTGCGGCGGCGCCGCGGTCGTGCTCGGCCCCTGGGCGGTGAAGGTCTGGACGGGGCGCGACGTCCATGACCGGTGGCTATACGCGGGCTTCGCCGCGTGGCTCGTGGTCGCCGGCTGGGTTGCCGTGCTCTCGGTCATCCTCAACGGCATGGGCCGGGTATGGCCGCAGGTGCGCTGGCTGACGGTGGCGGTGGCAATGAAATTGCTGGTCGCCACCCTCACGGTGGAGCGCGTAGGCGTGGCGGCGCTAGCATGGGGCGCGGCGATATCGCTCCTGCCACTCGCTTTGTCTAACTGGCGCGAGGTCCGGCGTTCGCTCGGGGCAAGCGGCCGGGGGACCGCTGTGGAGGGTGCGGTATGAAGGCGGTGATCCTCGCCGGTGGCCGCGGCACCCGGCTCCAGGAAGAGACCGACGTCATCCCGAAACCGATGGTGCGCGTCGGCGGGATCCCACTGATCGAGCACATCATGCGCATCTACGCCGCCAACGGCGTCTGCGAGTTCATCGTGGCCCTCGGCTACCGCGGCGAGGTGATCAAGGAATACTTCGCAAGCCACTACCTTCAGCGCCGTGACCTGACGGTGGAGATGCATCGGGGACTGGTCGAGGTTCACGCCTCCCAGGACGATGAGTACTGGAACAACTGGCGCATCCACCTCATCGACACCGGCCTGGAGACGATGACGGGTGGCCGCGTACGCCGTCTGCGCGATTGGCTGTCCGACGGCACCTTCTGCCTGACCTACGGTGACGGCCTTGCGAACGTCGACGTCGCCGCCGCGATCGAGTTCCACCGGCAGCACCGGGCCACCGCCACGCTGACAGCGGTCCATCCACCGCCACGCTGGGGGCACCTAGAACTGGACGGCCCGCGCGTCTCCGACTTCCGCGAGAAGCCGCAGGCCGGCGACGGCTGGATCAATGGCGGCTTCTACGTCCTCGAACCTGCAATCCTTGACCTAATCGCGGGGGACGAGACGATCTTCGAGCAAGAGCCTCTCCCGGCGCTGAGCCGCAGCGGCGCGCTGCACGCCTTCCGGCATGAGGGGTTCTGGCAGGGGATCGACACCGTCCGCGAACTGGTCCAGGTCCGCGATCTCTGGGATTCGGGAGAGCGCCCGTGGCTGAAGCGGTAGCCGTCCCCTCGTTCGCCGGCCGTGCCGTCCTCGTCACAGGGGCCGCCGGGCTCGTGGGATCGAACCTCGTGCGGCGTCTCGTCGCGGACGGCGCAGAGGTGACCGTCCTGCTCCGCGACCTGGACGGCGGCAGCCCCCTCGCAGCGATCGTCGCCGACGGGCGCGTGCGCACCGTGCGTGGCACTCTGACCGACTACGCGGACGTGGAACGCGCCGTGGTCGAGGCGGAGGCGGAGTTCTGCTTCCACCTCGGCGCGCAGACGCTCGTGCCGGTCGCCTCGAATATCCCGCTCGCGACGTTCGAGTCGAATGTGATGGGGACGGCGCACGTCCTCGAAGCGGTGCGCCGGCACGCCTCGCTGGGCACGCGCGTGGTCGTCGCCTCCAGCGACAAGGCGTACGGCTCTGCCGAGGAGCGGCCGTACGTCGAAGACCTGCCGCTGCTCGGCACCCAGCCGTACGACGCCTCGAAGTCCGCGGCCGAGATGGTGGTGCGCTCCTACAGCCGGGTCTACGGCGTGCCGGTCGTCACGCTGCGCTGCGCCAACACCTACGGGCCCGGCGACCTCAACTGGTCGCGCCTGATCCCCGGCGCGCTCCGCGCCGTCCTGCGAGGCGAAACGCTCGACATCCGCAGCGATGGGACGCCGCGACGCGACTACATCCACGTCGATGACGTCGTGAGCGCTTACCTGTGTACCGCGGCACGCTTCGACGAACTCGGGCTGGCCGGCGAGGCCTTCAACGCCGGCACCGGAATCGCCACGTCCGTCCTCGAACTGGTCGCCGCGATCGATGCGGCCTGTCAGGCAGAGGGCGCGGGCGCGCTTCGGACGCGCGTACTGGGCACCGCGCGCCACGAGATCCCATTCCAGGTGCTGGACGCATCCAAGCTGCGCGGGCGCCTCGGCTGGGCGCCCTCGGTCGCACTGTCGGAGGGCTTGCGGACAACGATCCCCTGGTATCGCGAGGCGATCCCGCGCGGCTGAACGCGCGCCCGTGTGCGGCGGGCTACGAAGCGATCCCGAGCGCCGTCCGCCAGAACGACAATACCCGGATGGCGTATGCCGGAGAAATCGGGGAGCCGTCTCCTGTCTGGTTGAACTCGGGCGACACCCAGAGTTCCTTCGGCTCACCCGCCGCGCGCATCAGGCGCTCCGCCCCGCCGGGCTCGACCGGCACCTCGCCCGAGCGTTCGATCACGAGCAGCGGTCGAGGTGTCAGGCGCGCGGCCGCCTCGACCGGGGAGACCTCGGAAAGCGGCTCGCTGAGGCGGCGTTCGACGAGCCAGAGCGTGATGTCGCGGAACAGGAATGCAGGGAGGCCCAGGCGGTCGCGGTACGCCGTCCAGACCGCGTCATGGAGCGAGGAGACCGGTTCCTCCGCGATCATGCCGCGGACGCGGAGGTCCTGCCCCGCCGCGATGATCCCCGCCGCCGCCCCCATCGAGACCCCGTGCAGCCCGATCCGGGCGGTGTCCACGTCAGGCCGCGTCATCAGGTAGTCCACCGCGCCGAGGACGTCGTTCACGTCCAGTGTCCCCAGCGCCGCCACCTCGCCGCCCGAGGTCCCGTGCCCGCGGAAGTCGACGATCAGCGCGTTGAACCCGGCGTTCACCAGGAGTTCGGCCTGGGGCAGCAGCGCATCCCGTGTGTCGCCGTATCCGTGCAGCAGCACGATGGTCGGCCGGCGCGTCTGCGTCAGTTGGACGCCGGCGGGCGCCACGGTCGGCACCCACAACGCGCCAATGGCCACACCGTCCCGCGCCGGGAATTCCACTGCCTGCGCCGCGAACGCCTGGTCGGCGAGGAAGGGTAAGTTGCGCGGCGGCGACGGGTTGAGGATCGCGTCCGCTGAAATGTAGGCGATGGTGAACCACATCCCCACGCTCAGCGTGAAGACCACGATCGTCGTCGCGATGCCGACTTTCCAGCCCCGACTCACTGCGCCTCCACGGTCACTTCCCGAGACTCAGCGTAGCCGAGGCCCTCTGTAGGATCGCCGGAACGACCTCCACTCTCGCTACACCAACCAATTGTCGCGGCGTCGTGCGCGTCCGCCCGTGTTAGCCTCCGTCCCCGTGCGGTCGGGCGTGGGTGCCGGAGGAGGATCGATGCCGCGCAGCATCGCGTTCAGGCAGGTCGACGTATTCACGCGGGTGCCCATGTTGGGCAACCCGGTGGCGGTGGTCCTCGACGGCACCGGCCTGAGCGCTGACGAGATGCAGCGCCTGGCGCGGTGGACGAACCTCTCGGAGACCACGTTCGTCCTTCCGTCCGAACATGCCGACTACTGTCTGCGCATCTTCACACCACTTCGCGAGCTACCGTTCGCCGGCCATCCGACGATCGGTTCTGCGCACGCCGTGATCGAGGCCGCCATCGTGACGCCTCGGCACGGCGCGCTGACGCAGGAGTGTCTGGCAGGGACGATCGCGCTCCGTGTCGAAGCGGATGGGCGCATCTTTGCGCGGGCGCCGAGGCCCGCCGTGCATGCTGTCGAACTCGACCTCGACCGGCTCTCGGCGGCGATTGGTGCACCCCTCGTGGCAGCCCCTCCCCCGGCGGTGGTGGACGTGGGCGCCGTCTGGCTCATTGCGCAGGTCCCCTCCGTCGAAGCGTTGGCAGCGGCGCGGGCAGACCTCGCGGCGGTCGACGCGATCAGCCTGGCGGCGGGCGCCATCGGCATCTCCGCCTTCGCGATCGACGCGAGGGCCGAGGCGCCCGAGCGCGTACGGGTACGCTCGTGGGCTCCGGGCGCAGGAGTGCCCGAGGATCCAGCGTGCGGCTCGGGCAACGCTGCACTCGGCGGCTACCTCGGCGCGACTGGGCTGCTCGCGCGCACCGGCCGCGCGTACGTGGCTTCGCAAGGCCGGGAGGTCGGCCGCGACGCCCGCATCTCGGTGGCCGCGCTCGGGCCGGGCGAGGTCGAGATCGGCGGCCACGCCGTCACGATGATCGAGGGCACGCTCCGCCTCGACTGAGGTGCCGGGCCTGGGGCTCACGCAAGGGACGAAACGGCCGCCTGCTCGATGAGCAGGCGGCCGTCGTTTGTCTTACCGAGCGGCCAGACGGCCGTGAAGGATTAGGAGCGGCGGCGCTGCATCGCGTACGCCCCGACGCCGACGAGGCTGCCCGCCGCCAAGACGAGTGCCAGCATCGGTACGAGCGAATTCGAGTCGTCGGCGACGCCCGTACCAGTGTTGGCCGGACGCGGCGCGGCCGGCGCCTGCTGGGCCGGGCCAGCCGCGAGCTGCGTCGCGACCACCAGCGCCCAGAGCGAGAAGCCAGACGTGCTGCAGTTCAGGCCACCGGCCCCGGTGGTGCAAGACACCTGGACCCACGTCCGCGTCGTTTCACTGAAGCGGAACACCTGGACGTTCGCGAGGTTGCCACCGGCCAGCGACAGCGTCCCCGGCGGGACCACGATCGCGAGGGTGACCGGCGCGTTGAACGCCGTGACGCGCGAGTTGCTCGTCGTGTTCGTCGCGTCCAACTGGAAGAGCGACTGGATCACACCGCCACCGGATGCCACCACGGGTGGGGGCGGGACGTTCTGCGCGGCTAGCGCATTCACCGCTGCGGTGTTCATCTGCTGCGCAGCCAGCGTCTGCTGGCCCTGGGTCAGCGCCGTCGCCGTTGGTGACAGGGGCGGCACCGAGACCAGCGGCGTGAAGTCGACCTTGGTGTTCGCGCCGAGCGCGCCCTGGCCGAAGTTCAGCGTCAGGCCAGCGTTCGGGACCGTGACCGTACCGCCGGTGGTCGGCAGCGTTGTCGAGGTTGCCGTCGGCGTTGCGGTGAATGTTGGGGTGGCGGTCGGCGCCGGGCTGCCGGTCTGCGCAACCGCCACCTGCCACGATCCGGGAAGGAGCGCCAGCGCGGCGACGAGGGCCACGCTCGACACAACCCAGATGCGAGAAGGACGCTGGAACATGCGCTTCATGTCGGTTCCTTCGAAAACAGCCACCCTCAGCGGGTCACTCGGATCTCGGTAGGACGGCCAAGATTTTCGGGAGTCTACTTGATTCATATCTTTGGCGCACGGGGCTTGTACAGATAGATGTTGGGATCGACCCGCAAACGATCGGGGCTTCTCCCTACCCTCCAGACGGCGGACTATTTGTCGGTAGCCACTTCCTGACGGACACAGGCGCGTCAAAGCGAGCGCTTCGCAATGACGGAATCTGCTCGGAATGCGAGACTACCGGCAATGGACCTCGCCACCCTTGTCCGGATTGGCCGCCGCTGGTGGTGGCTCGTCTTGAGTGCGGCCGTCCTCGGAGGCCTGGGCGCGCTGCTGGTGTCCACGCGGATCGTCCCGTCGTACGAAGCGCGGACGACGCTGCTCGTCATCCAGCGACAGAACGAGGGCATCGTCCAGCTCAACGACCTCCAGACCGCGGAGCGACTGGCAAACACATTCTCCCGCCTCGTGACGCTCCGCCCCGTACTGGACCGCGCGATCCAGGACGGCAGCCTGCCATTCGACGCCATTGAGTTGGAGAAGCGCGTCGGTGTGACGAATCCGCGCGGCACGCAACTTCTTGAAGTGACTGCCCGCGCCTCGAACGCAGAACTTGCCGCGCGCACCGCCAACACCGTTGCCCGCGCCTTCATCTCCTCAAACGAGGCATCTCTGACGAGCCGGCCGGGACAAGTGTCCGTCGTCGAGGAGGCGCTCCCGCCGGAGCATCCCGTGTCGCCGCGGCCGCTGGTGAATGCCGCGCTGGGAGTGGTGCTGCTTGCCCTCGCGGCGATCGCCGTGATCCTCGCGGTCGATTACCTCGACGACACGGTGAAGTCGGGCGACGACGCCGTCGAGCGCACCGGCCTCCCAATCCTCGCGCGGATCGAGCAGTTTGGGCGGCTGCACGACGCGCGCGAACAGCTGCAGGCGGCCAACCGGCCTCGCTCGACGATCGCCGAGGCGTACCGCGCCGCGCGGACTAACCTTTCATATGCCATCGACCTCGGGCGTGACCGCCGCCTCGTATTGGTGACTTCACCGGGGCCGGGCGAAGGCAAGACCACCACCACCGCCAACCTTGCCGTGGTGTTCGGGCTCGCCGGCCACCGCGTGTGCGTCATGGACACCGACCTGCGCCGCCCCACCATCCATAAGGTGTTCGGCGTCGACAACTCGAAGGGGCTGACGACGCTGCTCCTCGCGCGCGAGCCGGACATCGACCGCACGCTCACGCGCTCGCTCTACACGAACGTCTCCGTACTCCCCTCCGGCCCCCTGCCGCCGAACCCTTCCGAGTTACTCGGTTCGGCGCGGATGCAGGAAATCCTCGACGGGCTGCGCGAGCGGTTCGACGTGGTACTGATGGACTCGCCGCCTGCGCTGGTCGTCACGGACGCGTCCGTCCTCGGCATGCTCGCCGACGGGCTGGTCATCGTGGCGCGCGCTGGCAAGACGCGGATGGGCGAGTTGCGCGCCACCGTCACGGAACTCGCGCAGACCGGTCGCCCGATGGCGGGCCTGATGCTGAACCGCGTCAGCACGCGCGACGCCGGTTACTACTACTACTACCAATACGGCCGGGGCTACGGGCCGAAGGAGGGCGAGCAGGACTCGGGTGGACCGCGCCTGAGACTGCAGAGCCGCACCAGCAGCGCGACCGGAGACGCCGAGCCGACGGGCACGGACTAGACCGCGACGCTTCCCGGTATCCTGCGGCTCATGGCTCTCAGTTCCCTTCGTTTCTTCCGACGACCGCAGCAGCGAGCCCGCGTCGACCGCGTCGCGCCGTGGCTCTACCTCGGTCCCGCCCTCGACGAGGCCGGCTACCGCGACCTGCGTGCCCAGGGCGTGACGCACGTGGTTGACCTGCGCGCCGAGAATGCCGACGACAGCGAACTGATGGCGGCGCTGGGCCTGCGCTGGCGCCACTTGCCGATCGTCGACCGCGGCGCACCCGCCCTCGAACAGATGGACGAGCTTCTCGCCTGGATCGAGGCCGAATCGCTTGGCGGTGATGAGCCCGTGCTGTACCTGCACTGCCACGCCGGGCTCGGGCGCACGCCGACCGTCGCGATCGCGTTACTGATGCATCGCGAGATCCCGCTTGCCGACGCTCACCGCTACGTCCGTGCCGCACGCCCGAACGCGCAACCCACCGCGGCGCAGGACGCATTTCTGAAAGCCCTCGCACGTCGCCTGGGCCGAGACGAGGGCTAGGGCCGCGGCCCCACGCGTGGGGCGACCTGGCGCACGTCGACCACGGTCACGTCCTCGCGCTCGTGCAGGACGGTCGTGACGTACCAGAGCGGGAAGGTCTGCCGGTCGTCGAACGTGTCGACCCGGCCGTCCTCGGGCACGCCCGCGAGGGCCGCGCGCGCCTCCTTGACCAGCGTCGTGTCGCCGCGGCGCGAGACGTCGTGCCCCACCCACACGGCCCAGAGCCCGAATAGCCCGACTGCCACGAGGCCAAGCGCGGCCCGCGCGCCTCGATCACGGAGGCGCTGCGTCGCCCAGTCCCACGCGGAGACGACGCCCCATCCGGCGAAGAGGGCGAGCGCCATCGTCGTGCCCTGCAAGTAGTCTTCGCGGCCCGACACCGGGTACGCCGAGATGAAGACCGTAAGCAGCGCGAACCAAACCCCCAACACGAGCGCGAGCGCTCCGCGCGTGCGCGCGACGGCGAACGCACCCGGGATGAGCAGCAGCCACGCCGGCGGCGGCAACTGGCCGAGCGCGTTTCGCACCGTCTCCGGCACGGCGGAGGCCACCATCCGCGGCGATCGTTCGAGGGCGTCTCGATAGGTGGCGCCAAGGAAATGGTCGGAGAGGCCACGCAGCGATCCGGTGTCGCCCCAGGCGATTGCCGCGTCCGCACGCAGCCAGAGGTATGCGACGGAGTAGGCCATTGGAAGCAGAAAGAGCCCGGCGCACCACGCCGTCTCGCGCCCGCGAGGCCCGCGTGAGCCGGCGAGTGCGGCGACGAGAATCGGGAAGGCGAGGGCAAGGCCGGTGAGGTGGCTCGCCACGAGCAGCCCCAGCACGAACGCGAAGACGCGCCAGTGCCGCCCCCGACTCGCATCGGCACCCAGCACCAGCGCCAGGGCGGCGAGGACTGCCTCCAGTGCATAGACCTCGGTGACCGTGGCCTGCGCCCAAACGACGGGCGCGAGGCCGAAGAAGAGGCCCGTGCTCGCCGCCCCCCACCATGGCGTCTCGGGGCGCCATCGACAGGCGGCGACGCTCACGAGCGCGCCCGCGAGCGCCATCAGCACAACTGAGAGCAAGTTGGTGCGCAGGGCCGGCTCAGCGGCGGGGACCACGCCCAGCGCGAGGCGCGCGAGCGGAAGCCAGAGCGCCTCACCCGACGGATGTGCCACGCCCAGCACCGCGGCGACCGACACGAGTTCGGCGCTGTCCACGGTGCCGTGCAGTACGCCGATCGTCGGCCCGACCGTCCAACCATAGAGCGCGCCGAGGATGAGTCCGGCGACGAGCGCCGAGAGCAGCGTGGCACGGGCGTTCATCGACGCAGCGTAACGCGAGGGCTCGGCACGCTCTCGCTTCGGGACGAATGGAGGGACGGGCGCGTATGCCCTAGTCGTCCTGGCCGTAGTCGTGGTCGGGATAGTTAACGATGCCGGCCTTCCAGTAGCCGCGCGTGTGCATCGAGGCGGGAGCAAGGCCGCGTTCCTCGATCAGGTGCCGGCGGATGCGGCGCATGATGCCCGACTCGCACGCGAGGAAGACCTGGCCGGCGCCCTCGGGCAGTTCGATTGAGCGTACGGCCGTCTCGAGGGCTTCGCCGGGAACCTCACCGGCGCGGACCCACCACGTCTGCACCTGTGCGGGGCTGGGGAGCGGACGCTCCTCGGCAATGTCGTCGACCTCCGCGATCACGATCGCGCGGGCTGACGCGGGGAGCGCCTCAAGCACCATGCTCATCGCAGGCACAGCGCAGGCGTCGCCCGCAAGAAGGTGCCACGCAGCCGATGGGTCGACCGTGTGGCCTCGGCCGCCCGGGCCGCGCAGGTCGACGGCGTCGCCCGGCCGTACGGCCGAGGCCCAACGCGATCCGGGGCTGTCGCCGTGCAGGATGACCTCGATCTCGATCTCGCGGCGGGCGGCGTCGAACCGCTTCGGCGTGTAGGCACGCACCTCGTTGGTGCCGGGGAGCATCACCTTGATGTGCCCGCCGAGCAGCGGCGTCCCGAAGCCCTCGAGGGCGTCGCCGCCGAGGACGATCCGCACGGTCTTCGGCGTCACCCGCTCCACGCGCCGCACCTCAACCGTGCGGAAGCGCTTGTTGGGCGGGTCGGCGACGGGCGGTGTGGCCTCGGGCATTGGTGTCACCTCGATCGCCTCGCTCGGACGTGGTGACGGCTACAGTTCGAAAACCCAGCCGTCGGTGGCGCGCTTCCATTCGAGGACGGGCAGGCCGCGGAACCAAATGCCGACCTCGCGGGCGGCGTCGTCGAGGTTCGCAGAGCCATGGACGAGGTTACGCCCGATCTCCAGACCGAAGTCGTGCCGGATGGTGCCCGGGTTCGCCTCGACCGGCTTCGTCGAGCCCATCGTCTGACGGCACGCAGCGACGGCGCCCGAGCCCTCGAAGACGGCGGCGATGATCGGGCAGGCGGTGATGTACTCGATCAGGCCCTGGTAGAAGGGCTTGCCGACGTGCTCGGCATAGTGCTCCGCCGCCGTCGCCTGGTCGGCCTGCACGAGGCGCAACGCGACGATCTTCAGCCCGCGCTGCTCGAACCGCTTGAGGATCTCGAATGCCAGCCCGCGCTGCATCGCGTCCGGCTTGATCAGGACAAGGGTGCGCTCCATGTAATGCTCTCTTCCGTATCTCGGCTGTCTCTCGACCGTTATCGCTGCCTGGGCGGGGTGATCGAGGGCGGACGGAGGTAGACGGCGTCCACCGCGCCCGGGTCCCCGAAGAGGCTGCGGGCCCGCGCGATCCGAACCAGGTGCACTGCCCGCGCCTCAGCCCGCGCATCAGTGTCGCCGCCCCGGCTCGCAATGTCTCGCACCTCGCGGAGCGCCTCGGTCAGTTCGCCCACCCAGATCGCGGGCTGCGGCGCGTCCCTGACAACGTCCGCCGGGCGCGCGATATGCGGCTCGGCGTAAACCGCGGGGAGGTCGCCGCCGGCGCGCGGGGCGTAGCCGGCCCACGCGATGGCCTCCGGGCCCGCGTCGTGGACCGCGATGACGACCGGGCCGCCCTCAACGAGGTGAGGCCACGCATCGGCCTCGAGCCGGCCGACGCCTGCCAACGGCACGCCAAGGCCGAGCGCGAGCCCCTGCGCGGTCGCGATGCCGGTTCGGAGGCCGCCATACTGCCCCGGCCCCGCGCACACGGCGATGCGCGCGATCTCGCCGCGGGTGACGCCAGCCCTAGCCAGCAGCGCATCGAGGGCTTCAAGCAGTTCGAGCGACATCGTCGTCGCGACGCGCCAGGAGTGCTCCGCGACAACGCGGTCGCCCTCGAGCAGCGCGAGTGAGGCGTTGTCGGCCGCCGTGTCGATCCCGAGGTCGTAGCGCGCGCTACCCACGGGCGCCGAGCCCGTCCAGCACACGGTCGTAGCGGTTGCCGCGTGAGGCGATGGTGATCCGGCGGTGCTTCGGCTGGCCCTCGACGCCTTCGAGGATCACGAGCAGGTGCTCGCCCGGCAGCACGCTCATCCCGCGCTCCGGCCACTCGACGAGGAGGACGCCGTCGCGCGCCTCCTCGATCAGGTGGAGGTCGGCGACCTCCGCCGGGTCAGTGAGGCGGTAGAGGTCGGCGTGATAGAGACGGCGCGCGCCATCGTGGCGCGCCATCAGGACGAAGGTTGGGCTGGTGACCGCCGTCTCCACCTTCAGTCCTTGCCCGACGCCCTGCGCGAACGCCGTCTTGCCGGCGCCCAGCGTCCCCTGCAGCAGCACCACGTCGCCCTCGCGCAGGAGTTTCGCCAGGCGGCGGCCGAGGGCGCGCGTCTGGGCAACGCCCGTCGTGACGAGAGTGAGCCGGTTGGCGGTGCTCATGGACGCCTCATACGTGCGAGGTTACGGGCGCCGCTCGCCAGAGTCGCGCGTCTGATCCCAGCCGCGCCGCGGCGGCTCGTAGGCCTCGCCGTCCTCGCCCCAGACGATGACCTCGCCCGGGTGCTCGGCGACGACGCGGCCGATCAGCGTGACGGGCACCTCCGGCGTGTCCAACGCGACGAGGGCGGCGCGGGGGCCGGTCAGGACAAGCTCGAAGTCCTCGCCACCACCGAGGGCGAGGTCGAGCGCCGCTGACGCGCCGAGCGCGTCCACCGCGGCCGGGTGAAGGGGCAGCGACGCCGCCGCCAGTTCGATCCCGACTTCCGAGGCCACGGCGATGTGGCCGAGGTCCTGCATGAGGCCGTCAGAGACGTCCATCGCGCAGCGGATGCCGGAGGCCGCTGCCGCCCGGCCGAGGGCGACCCGCGCGACGGGCCGGCGGTGCGCCAACAGCAGCATCTCGACGCCGACCTCGGCCGCCCGCCCGGCCTCGATTACCGCCAGGCCGGCAGCGGACGCGCCCGGAGTGCCGGAGACGGCCACGAAGTCGCCCGCGCGCGCCCGCGATCGGCGCAGCAGCGGCGCATCGGCGGTGCCGGTCTCGATCTTGCCGTAGGCGGCGATGCTGATCGCGGTCGCCGGGCCGCGCACGATGTCGCCACCCGCGACGCGCACGCCGTGGAGGCGGCACGACTCGGCGAGGCCCTCGACCAGGGCGTCGAGGTCGTCGACGGTGAACGCCGGGCCGAGCGTCATTGCGATCAGCAGGTACTGCGGTTCGGCGCCCATCGCCGCGAGGTCGCTGACGTTGGCGGTGACGGCGCGCCAGCCGACGTCGCCGTATGCCATCGTGTCGGTGCGCCAGTGCGTGCCCTCGACGAGCGCGTCGATCGTTGCGACGGCGATGCCGGGCCCGGTCCGCCACGCCGCCGCGTCGTCTCCTGGCGGTACGATGAGGTCGTGCGCAGCCGCGTCTCCGAGGCGCGCGATGATCCGATCGATCAGAGCGAATTCGCCGAGCATGACGCCCTCGTGACCGGCTACCCACGTGCCTTCGTTGGCGGGCACGAAGCCGCCCGCGGGCCCGAGTGTACGTCGCTACGCGCTTGGGGCTTCTTCCACGCCGTCAGCGCTGTCGGCGGCCGCCTCGCTAGTGCCCTCGGCGATGTCGACGCGGGCGACGGAGGCGACACGGTCGTCGTCGTCCGCCAAGCGCATGACCTGAACGCCCTGGGTGGCGCGCCCTTGCTGGCTGATCGAGCCGGCGGAGGTGCGCAGGACGATCCCCTGCTCCGAGACCAGCACGAGTTCCTGCGCGGCACTGACCATGCGCGCGACGGAGAGCGGGCCAGTCTTGGGCGTCACGCGGAAAGTCTGCACGCCCTGGCCGCCCCGGCCCTTCCGCGGGTATTCGTCGATCGGGGTGCGCTTACCGGCGCCACGTTCGGAGACCACGAGCAGGTCCTCGCCGTCTTCGTCGACCGCCATTGCGATCACCACGGCATCCCGGCGCAGCGTCATGCCACGGACGCCGCCCGAGGTGCGCGAGGCGACGCGCAGGCTGCCCACGGTGAAGCGGATTGCCTGGCCGTCGCTGGACACGAGGATGACGTCCGAGGTCTCCCTTGCGGGACGGGCCTCGACCAACCGGTCGCCCTCTTCGAGGCGCATGGCGATCAGGCCGTTGCGGCGCACCGACTCGAACTCCGCGAGCGGCGTGCGCTTCACCTCGCCGCGCTCGGTCGCCAGCACCATCGAGTCGCGTGAGAAGTCGGCGACGGCGACGACTGCGGTGACGCGGTCGTCCGGCGCGACGTCGACGACGTTCGCGACGGGGATGCCGCGCGCCTCGCGCGAGGCCTCGGGCACCTCGTAGGACTTGAGCGCATAGACCTTGCCGCCGGCGGTAAACATCAGCAACTGGTCATGCGTGTCGCAGACGAGGAGGTGACGGATGAAGTCCTCTTCGCGCACCGTCTGGCCGCGCTTGCCTCGGCCGCCGCGCGCCTGCCGGCGGTAGACCTCGAGCGGCACGCGCTTGGTGTACCCGCGCTCCGAGACGGTGACCACGATCTGCTGGTGTCCGATCAGGTCTTCGTCCGCGATGTCGTCGACGGCGCCGTGGAAGACCTGTGTGCGGCGCGCGTCGCCGTACTTCGTCTTCAAGTCCGCGCAGTCTTCCTTGATCAGGCCGTCGATCTTCTCCGGGTTCGCGAGCAGGTCCACGAGGTAGGCGATGAAGGTCATCAACTCGCCGTACTCCTCGAGGATGCGCGCCGACTCGAGTTGCGCGAGGCGGCGCAACTGCATGTCGAGGACGGCCTGCGCCTGGCGGTCGGAGAGGCCAGGCACCGCGCCCTCGGCGGCGAGCGGGTGCGCCTCGATCAGGCGCGCCGGCAGGACGACGGGCAGCACCATCAGCGCCGCCTTCGCCGCCTCCGCCGAGGCAGACTCGCGGATCGTCTTGATCACGAGGTCGAGCGCGTCGAGCGCCTTCAGCAGGCCTTCGAGGATGTGCGCCCGCTCGCGCGCCTTCTCCAGGTCGAACTCGGAGCGCCGGCGGATCACGTCGCGGCGGTGGCCGATGAAGACCTCGAGCGCGCGCTTCAGCGAGAGCGTCTCCGGCTGGCCGTCGACGAGCGCGAGCATGTTCACGGCAAAGCTGCTGCGCAGCGCCGTGTGCTTGAGCAACTGGTTCTTCACGGCGGCGTACGTCGCGCCCCGCGAGAGCTCGATCACCATGCGGATGCCGTGGCGGTCGGACTCGTCGCGCAGGTCCGAGATGCCCTCGATCTTCTTGGAGCGGACGAGGTCGGCGATGCGCTCCAGCAGCGTCGCCTTGTTGACCTGGTATGGGAGTTCGGTCACGACGATCTGGGAGCGCCCGCTGCGAGCG
>SCTU01000176.1 GCA_004297315.1 Dehalococcoidia bacterium
CCGATCTGGACTCGGCTGCGGCGGCCTTGGGAGACTGCGCCGGCTGCGGCGGCACCGCCCCGGGGTCGACGACGATCGACGCACCTGCCGGCACGACCACCATCGCGCCGCCCGAGGTCACCTCAACAGCGCTCTCTGTCACCTCGACACGGACGTTGCCATCCGCCAGGACCTCGGTGCTGAACTGCGTCCCGCGCGTGACCACGGACACGAGGCCACGCGGTTGCGGGATGCGCACCGTCCACTGCCGGCTCTTGATGTCCATGAAGAGGCGGCCACGCAACTGCACCACGGCCTTCTCGGCCGGATCGCCCATGACAACCGCCGACTTCGGCCCAAGCTCCATGCGCGAGCCCTCGCTGAAGGCCACGGTCGCGGGTTCGTCGCGCGTGACGAGGGCGTCCCCGGCGCCCAGTCGAGCCCCGCGGACGAGGGTCGGCTGCGAGCGTTCGCCCGCCCGCAGGAGAACCGCCTTCTCCGTCTCGATCGTGGCCTTCGGAGCATCCTCGGGCTTGTCCCCGCGCGCGCCGGTCTCGTCCTTCTTCGCCTCATCTCCGGGCTTGACCAACGTCGAGCCACCCGGCCGCTGGGCCCATGGCTGGGCGCGGTAGAGCGTGATGCAACTCTTCGCTGTGCCGATGGGCACTTCGAGTTCGTCGAGTTCTGACAAGTGATCTTCCAGCGCCTGCCATAGTGCAGGGTCGCTGCTGAAGTCCTGGCACATCTCCCGCGTGATCCGGGGATTCGGGTCGACGTCCCGCGGCGGAGGCACGGCAGGGACGGGGGAGATCGGGACCACTGTCGCGTCGCGGGTAGTGGAACTGCTGCTCGGCGGCTGCGACGGCTGCGCGGACGGCGCAGCGGTCGTCGTTGCTGATGCGCGGGGAGGAGCGGAGACCAACGCGACGGGGGTCGCCGCAGTCGCAGCCGGAGCGGGTGGCGTGGTGGCGGAGGGCGACGGCGCCGGCGCACTCTCCTCGTTGGAAGGGGGTGGCGATCCGCCGACCTCGTTGAAGGTAAAGGGAATGGTCGCCGAGCCGGTGTACTCCGGGTCGGTGACCACGCCTCGGCCGACGATCGCGTTTCCGACCAGCGACGCGGTCACCGCGACGCTGCCGGACTCCCCGTGTCCGAAGCCCCAGCGCAGGTTCTGCGCCGTACCGCTGACCGTCACTGTTTCGTCGAATCGAGACACGTCGCCGCCGCACTCGGCCGGCCCGTTGGTCAGTGCGTCCTGGTAACTGCCCTGGTGCCGGGCGGTGCCCGACACACTCGAGCTGCTGAACGTCAGCGTCATCGTGACGGAGCCGGTGTAGGTGGTGCGCCACGTGCAGATGCTGTTGTTGAACGTGCCGGCCCCGGCGAATGTCCCGCTGAAGGTGCGCGCCGTGGTCTGGGCATTCACAGTATTCGGCTGTGACGCGGAGAGTGGCGACAGAAAAGACAAGGCGAGTGCGGCCGCGGTCGCGCACTGGATTGTGTGCCGGAGGCGCCTTCGCCGCATCGTCGATTCCCTCGCTGACGGTGAGATCGCTCGCCTGGAGGATGCTTAGTGCGCAGCGTTATACGCGATCTAGTCCCTTGCTCGTCAAGTCTTGGATGCAGTCCGAGGCGTTGAGTGGTTCAGCCCGCAGGCGCGAAGCGCAGCAACGTCACAGCGCTGCCGGGGACATCCTCGAAGACCGCTCGTACGTGCAGCCCAATCCGCACGGCCTCGGGGGCGATGCCGACGAGTTCCGTCGTTACCTTCGGCCCCTCGTCGAGTTCCACCACGGCGATCAGCTGTGGCGACGCGCCTTCCCATGCGGGCGCCGTGGGCCGCCGGGCGACGGTGAACGTGTACACGACGCCGGTCCCGGCCGCCTCGCGCCACTCGATGTCGTCTGCAAGGGTGCCGGGCGCGAGATTCCTCGGGTAGTAGATCCACTGGCCGGTGGAGGGGGAGTGCTGCAGCAGCAGGCGCCGCTGGCGCAGCCCGTCCCAGAACGGTTGCGAGGTGGGGGTGGGTACGGGGAGCGGTCGGTCGGACATGGTGATCACTCCCCTCGCAGGATCAGCGCGACTTGTTCGCTCATGATTCCGCCGTTGCCGGAGACGAAGGCCGTGTTGCAGTCCGCCACTTGCGACGCGCCAGCGCGGCCCATCACCTGCCGAGCGCCATCGACGATATGCGACATCCCGCCCGCGAGGCCCGCTTGGCCGAACGAGAGCTGTCCACCATGTGTATTGCAGGGGAAGTCCCCCCGATAGGTCAGGTCGTGCGAGCGGATGAACCGGGCCCCCTCGCCCTTCGCGCAGAAACCGGCGTCCTCCAGCGTCATCAACACCGTGATCGTGTAGCAGTCGTAGATCGAGACCATGTCGATCTCGCGCCGCGCCACGCCGGCCATCGCGAACGCCTGATCGGAGGCGGGCCCGATCGGCGTACGCATCAGGTCTTCCGCGTACGTCGGTGTCTTGAACGCCACGTGCTCGCCGAATCCGGCGACCCACACCGGTCGGTGCCGCGCACGCCTCGCGACCTCCGCGCTGGCGACGACCACTGCCGCACCGCCGGAGACCGGCATCACGATCTCCAACATGTGGATAGGGTCGGCGATCATCGGTGAATTGAGGACATCCTCGGCCGTGATCGGCTGTCCGAAGAAGATCGCGTCCGGCGTGGCGCAGGCGTTCGTGCGCTGGTCGACGGCGATTTTCGCGAGGGCCAGCGGGTCGTAGCCGTAGGTATGCGCGTACCGTTGCGCGATCATTGCGTAGCCGCAGTTCTGGGCGACGTTCCCGTACGGGATTTCGAATTCCGCCTGCGGCGAGCCGAAGCGGTCGCTTGATGCGCCGTAGCCAGCTGGCGAGACATCAGGCGCGTGTGGCGGGAGCGGGACGGGACTCGAAGGCGTGACGCACAGCACCACGTTCGCGATCCCGAGTTCGATCGCGGCCGCCGCGCGCCACACCATTCCCGCCGCGGTCGCGCCGCCGAGGTCGACGAACTCCGCGAAGTTCACCGGCATCCCGAGGTACTCCGCAACCGTCGACGGCACGAACGAAGCGGACTCGCGGATGCCGCCCGTGCAGATCCCGTCCACCTGCCGCGGGTCGATTCCGGCGTCGGCCAGCGCTGTCTTCGCGAGGGCGCCCCACTGTTCGAGCGTCAGCCCGCGTGGATTCGGAGGCCGCCGCTCCGGCTTCCACTGCGCCATTCCGACGATTGCCGCCGCGCCGCGCAGCCCCATCGCGCACCACCTTCGCTCCGCGCTACATCTGCGAAAACCCCGACCCCGGCCGGTCGATACCGAGACCGTGGCCCTCGCTGATCCAGCCGAACTCCTTCAGGATCTCCTGGCTGTAGGTGACGCGGCCGGTCACCTTGTCGAGCGGCTCGGTCGCCAGGAGCAGCGCGGCACGGCTCATCATCGACATCGGCTCGCGGTCGGGGTCGTCGAGGCTTTTCGCCAGGCCGAAATGGACCGTGCCTTCGGTCGCGACCCCGATGCCCGGCGAGTAGCAGGCGACCGTCACTCCGTGTTCGTAGACCTCTTGCGCGAGGCCCTGCGTGAACCGCTCCAGTGCCGCCTTCGACGCGCCGTACATCACACCGCCGGTCGCCTTCGCCCCGGGGTACGGGCCACGGCCCGGCCCGATCGCGCCGACTGACGAGATATTGATGATGGCGCCTGAGCGCCGCGCGATCATGTCTGGCAGCACGGCGCGCGAGAGCATGAACGGTCCGTGAAGATTGACGGCAAACGCCCGCATCCAGCGGCTCGCAGGGTAGTCGACGATTGGGATGTAGTAATTCAGCGCGGCGTTGTTGATCAGGACGTCGACAGGGCCGTACGCCGCCTTTGCCTCTTCGGCGATGCGGTTGCAGTCCTCTTCCTTGGACACGTCGGCGGTGACGGCCAGGGCCTCGCCGCCCGCGGCCCGGATGCGTCCGACCGTGCGGTCGAGCGAGCCCTCCAGCATGTGGTCGCCCTCGTGCAGTGTGCGGGCGGCGCAGACCACCTTCGCCCCTTCGCGCGCGAACTCCTCCGCGATCCCCTGGCCGATGCCCCGGCTGGCGCCGGTCACCAGTGCCACCTTGCCGTCTAACTTGCCCATCGCGACGTCCCTCCTGTCCGACCCGGCGAGTGGCTCATCACCCGCTGAGGTGCGGGATGCCCTTCAACGCCTCTTCGATGCGGTCGGCCGGGTACTCGTAGTCCTCGAGGTCGCCCATCATGTACTGCTCGTACGCGCCCAGGTCGAGGAACCCGTGGCCGGAGAGGTTGAAGAGGATCACGCGAGGCGTCCCCGCCTCTCGCGCCTCGATCGCCTCGTCGATCGCCGCGCGGATCGCGTGGGCCGATTCCGGCGCGGGCAGGATGCCCTCGGCGCGCGTGAACTGCACCGCAGCGTCGAACACGCTCAACTGCGGGTAAGCGCGCGCGTCGATGTATCCGTCCGCGTGTAGTTGGCTCATCAACGGCGCCATCCCGTGGTATCGCAGGCCGCCGGCGTGGATCGCCGGTGGCATGAAGGCGTGGCCCAGCGTGTGCATCTTCACCAGCGGGGTCAGCCCTACCGTGTCGCCGAAGTCGTAGGTGTAGAGCCCCTTGGTGAGCGATGGGCACGACGCCGGTTCTGCTGCGACGAACCGCGTCTTGCTTTGACCGGCGAGGCGGTCTCGCATGAAGGGGAACGCGAGGCCGGCGTAGTTCGAGCCGCCGCCGACGCAGCCGATGACGACATCGGGCATCTCGCCCGCCATCTCCATCTGTGCCTGTGCTTCCTGCCCGATGATCGTCTGGTGCAGCAAGACATGGTTTAGGACTGACCCGAGCGAGTACTTCGTGTCCTCGCGCGTGGCGGCGTCCTCGACGGCCTCGGAGATCGCGATGCCCAGGGAGCCGCTGGACTGCGGGTCCTCGGTCAGCACGGACCGGCCTGCGTTGGTGTCCGGGCTCGGGCTGGGGACGACATCGGCGCCGAACACCTTCATCAGCGCCTTGCGGTACGGCTTCTGCTCGTACGAGACCTTCACCATGTAGATCTTGAGCTCGATGCCGAACATCTGGCAGGCGAACGCGAGCGCGGAGCCCCACTGTCCGGCCCCGGTCTCCGTGGTGATCCGGCGGACGCCTTCTTGCTTGTTCATGTAGACCTGCGCCAGCGCAGAGTTCACCTTGTGCGAGCCGACCGGGCTCACGCCTTCGTACTTGTAGTAGATGTGCGCGGGCGTCCCGAGCGCCTGCTCCAGGCGGCGTGCGCGGTACAGCGGCGAGGGGCGGTAGAGCCGGTAGGCCTCGCGCACCGGCCCGGGGATCTCGATCCAACGTTCGGTCGAAACCTCCTGCATGATCGCGCCCATCGGGAACAGCGGCGCGAGGTCCGCCGGGCCGATCGGCTGCCCCGTGCCGGGGTGCAACGGCGGCGACAGCGGGTGCGGCAGGTCGGCCTGGATGTTGTACCAGTGCGTGGGGATCTTGGACTCGTCCAGCAGGTACTTGGTGTCGTCGGTCATGGCGTCATCCCCCTATTCGCCCCGGGAGGGCGCGTGGATGGTAGTCGAGGCGCGGCAAACGTTCACCGGTGGCCAGAACGGCGGCTCCTGATTCCCCGCGCGGGACGGCACGCTTCTAAGGAGCCCGGTCAAATCTCGCCCAGCGGCGGCGGCCGGCCCTCGGATCGTGACCTTCGGGGGCGAATGACGGCAGTGATACCGTTCCGCACGTCGCGGAATGGCAGCGGCGCGGGAAGGGGTACGTCGTGTCGAACGGTCCGCTTGAAGGCGTCCGCATCCTCGAATTCACCCAGATCATCGCGGGCCCGCTCGGCTGCATGCTCCTCGCCGACCAGGGCGCCGAGGTGATGAAGGTCGAGCCGCTGGGCGGGGAGCCCTGGCGCGTTTACCAGATGTTCATGCCGCTGGAGTCGAAGACCTACCAGTCGCTGAACCGCGGCAAGCAATCGATCGCCCTCGACCTCTCCACGCCGGAGGCACGGGCGATCGTGTACCGGCTCGTGAAGGACGTGGACGTCGTCGTCTCCAACTACCGCCCGGACGTCCCCGCCCGCCTCGGCATCGACTACGAGACCCTGCGCGCCATCAAACCTGACCTGATCTACGTCGACTCCACCGCCTTTGGGCGCAAGGGCCCGTGGGCCATGCGGCCGGGTTACGACATCGTGGCGCAGGGTGTCTCCGGCTTCACGGCCGCGGGTGGCCGGTTCGACGAACAAGGCAACCCGGTGCTCCCCGGCGGCACGGCCACCGCCGACTTCGCGACGGGATACGCGATCGCGTGGGGCGCATGCGCCGCGCTCTATCACAAGGCGATGACCGGCGAGGGCCAGCTCGTCGAGACGTCACTGCTCGTCAACGCCCTGAACTTCCTCGGCGGGACATTCATGTCGCTGCCGGCGGCGGACGAACTGGTGCGCACCGCCTTCCTCAGCGACCTCACGGCCGCCCGCGAGCGCGGCGAGGGCTATGCCGAGATCGTGAAGCGCCGTCAGGCACGCCTCGCAGTCGCGCAGGTAGGCAACATCTACTACCGCAACTACCTGACGAAGGACGGCGCCATTGCGGTCGGGAACCTCTCTGCTTCCCTCCGGCAGAAGATGCGTGACGTGCTCGGCATCGAGTACGACCGGCGCGACCATGACCCCGACTACAACCCGCGCGATCCGGACACGATCAAGGACGGAAACGCCCTCACCGCGCGCGTCGAGACAATGATCGCCTCGAAGCCGACGGCCCACTGGGTCAAGGTCTTCGAGGCCGCCGGCGTGCCCGTGGGTGAGTTGAACTTCACCGAGGAACTCGACCAGCACCCCCAGATCATCGAGAACAGCTACGTCGTCGCGCTTGACCATGACCTCTCGGGCCCGCAGACGATGGTGGCTCCGCCCCACAAGATGAGCGTGACCCCGCCCACGGTTCGGAGTGCTTCGCCGCCGCTCGGCCGCGACACCGACGCCATCCTCGCCGCTGCCGGATACAGTTCCGACGAGATCGCCGCGTTCCGCGCCAGTCGGGTAGTCGGTTAGTCAACCGCGGTCACGACGCGCGAGCGGCTTGAACGTCCGTGTAGAAGCAGTAAGGGGAGGCCCGCGCCTCCCCCTCCTGCGATCTCGTCTTGTGCCGGGCGTTACCGCTCGCGGCGCGTGACGAAGCGGGCCGCCGCGATGCTCAGAAGCGCGAGCGCGCCGAGCGCGATCGCGATGCCCATGTCGCCTGGCCGCCCTACGAGGCCGGCGGAACCGGTCTTCGCGGGCGCCGGAGCGGCGGCAGGCACGGCAAGCGCCGGGCCCGGTGCCGGTGCCGGTGCGCCGGAGGCCACGACGACGATCTTGCCGACCATGGCGTCGTTCGCCTTCACGTGGTCTTCTGTGGCGTTCGTCGCAGGGGAGTGGATGCTGCAGTAGAAGTAGTACGTCCCCGGCGTCGTCATCGTCCAAGTCCCGTTGGGGGTCGCCTGGGTCAGGGTCAGTTTCGGGAAGCCGCCGCTCGTAGCGGTGGCGTCGTGGCCACTTGCGCCACTGCTCGTCCAGACGAAGGTCACCTTGTCACCGACATTGACGGTCTGCGTGTTCGGCGCGAACCGGTTCGGGTTGCTTCCGGCGCCAATGGTCGCGTCCGCCGCGTGCACGACGCCGGGGCGGAGCCCCACCGCGCCGAGCAGGACCGCTGCGACCGTCAACCCGATCAGTCCCCCGACTCGAATGCCTTTTGCCTTCACGGTGCCTCTTCTCCTCAGTCACGCGGCCGCGCGTCGGTGGACGATACGCGCCATCGTGCGGCGTGGATTCGCGGATCGGCGCGCCAGCGGAAGAAGTTGCCTTCATCAGGAGGGCCCTGTGTGAACGACTTATATGACGTTAGTACGATGATCCACACGCCCGGATTCATGATGCAGCGATTCTTGCGCCGTCCGTCGATCCGTCCGACATAAGCACGCTCGTTGCCGCCGGGTCCTCCTTACTTTCGCTCAACCGCTAAGGCTAGATACGCTCTCGCCTCGCCCCGGTCCGGGCAGAGGAGGTAGCTGGTGACGGTCCCTGACCTGGAGACCTGGCGAGCCGGATGGGACGCGCCCGACCAGCAACGCCTCGGCGTACGCCCCGTAACCATCGCGCCGAGTTACGCCGCGGTCGCGATCGACCTTCCGTATGGCGACGAGCGCGACGGCGACCCGCTATTCGCCACCTCCGCCCTGACCTACGTCGCGGACGTCGTCGCCCTCTCCGCAGTACGGGCGCACCTCGATGAGGAGCGCGAACTGCCCAACGGCACGATGAGCCTGCATCTCGACTTCATCGAAGCGCCTACGACGACCGTCACGGTCGAGGCGCGGGTGGTCGCGCAGAACGAGTCCGAGGCGCTCGTCGACCTCATTGGATGCGAGGCGGGCGGGCGGATGGTGCTGCGCGGCCTAGCCTCGTTCTCCGTGCGCCAGAAGACGCCGGTGGGGGCGAAATGAGCACTCCCGACTGGGCCGCGACCCCGTTCTTCCGTCAGTTCGGCGTGACAGTCGAGGAGGCACGCGACGGCTACGCCCGTCTCTCCATCCCGCGGGAGTCCGTCCGCCTGCGCGGCGCACGCGACTCGATCAACGGCGGCCTGGTCGCCGTGCTCGGCAACGCCGCCATGCAGGTCTGCCTGCACACGCTGATGGGGCCCGGCGAGCGCGCCGGCCGCACGCACCAGCTCAGCGTCGCGTTCCTGGACAGCGCGCGCGGCGAGGTCACGAGCATCGAGGCACGCATGATCCGCAAGGGCGGGCGGGTGGCGGTGGGCGAGGTGGAGTTGCGGGACACGGCAGACGGCACGTTGAACGCGACACTGCGCGTGACTTGCGAGGTCGTGCGCGCCAAAGCGCCGTAGCCGTCCAAGGCGGTCGAGTTTCAGGCGCTCTCAGGTCAGCGTGGTCTGGCCCTCGTGGACGAGCGCTGTCCGGACCGGCGGCGCGGGCCTGACCGACAGCATGAAGAAGAGACATCCCAGCGCCGCGATGGCCGCGATGACCGTGAAGTCCATCCGGTAACTTCCTGTCATGTCCACCAGCCACGCGGGGATCAGCGGCCCGGCGATCGACCCGAGCATGATCACCAGCGACGAAAAGCCCATGATCGTCCCGAACGAGGCGCGGCCGAAATAGTCCGCGCGCATCGCCTGGACCACCGGCCCGCGCGTCGCCCATGACACGCCGAGGATGACCGCGAACCCCACGACCATCAGGTAATGCTGCGCGAAGGCGAGTAACAGCGGCGCGACGACGTGCCCCACCATCGAGACCGCCGCGACGATGCGCTTGTCGCCCCAGTCACCCACCGCTACCGCGATCACACGCCCGCCGAGCATCGAGAGCGGGATTAGCGCGACGACAAAGCTCGACCGGCCGAGCGAGTATCCGAGGTTGGTCAGGTGCGGGACGAGGTGGACGGTCGCGGCCCCCACCACGAGCACGCCGGTCGCGTGCCCGAGCGAGAGAAACCAAAACGCCGGCGTACGCATTGCCTCGCGCGGGGTGAAGTCGACCTGCTTCACAGTGGGGCTCGCCTGCGCTTGCGCAATCGCGGCTGGGGACCGGACGCCGTCCGGCACCGTCCCGAACTCCTCGGGCCGGTGGCGCACGAGTTGCGCCAGCGGGAGCCCGACCGCCAGGACCAGCAGCCCGGAACCGAACGCCACCGGCCGCCAGCCGAAGTGGTCGAGTGCGACGATCACGACCGATGAGCTCAAGCCGGCGAAGGAGAGGCCGACCGACAGCAGCGCGATCGCCGTCGCACGCCGTGCGTCGAACCAGTTCACGACGGCCACCTGCAGGGCGATGAACCCGCCGAGGTTGGCGCCGGTCGAGAGGAGGGCGAAGGTGAGGATGTAGACGAGCGGAGAGTGGAGCTGGCTGAAGAGCATGAAGCCCACGCCGTACATCACCAAACCCACCCGCATGATCGTGCGCGGGCCGAAGCGGTCGATCAGCCAGCCCTGGATCGGGCCCAGAATGCCGTCCTCCAACCGCGTGAAGACGACCGCCGAGGAGACGAGCGTCGCGCTCCAGCCGAACTCGCCACGCAGCAGGACGACATACGCGCCAAAGGCATGTGACATCAGCCCCTGCGTGATGACCAGCAGCGCGACCCCCACCGCGACGATGTACCAGCCGTAGAAGACCCGCCCCGTCGAGTAGTCGGTCATCTCGGCGCGGATCTCGTTGAACCGGAGCAACGCGGCCTCCTGCCCGGGCGTCTGGGCCGCGAGCATACCCCTCTGGCAACCTCGGCGAGCCCGCCACGAAACTGTGCAGCGGACGCGGCTCTGCGCGGCCTCGAGGCCGAGGCAATCGTGCGTCCGGACACGGAAGGGGCGCCACACGGGCGCCCCTTCCTGCATGCGGCTGGTCGCTACGGCTTTGGTGCGTCGGGCAGTTGCAGCGGCATCGCGTACATCGGGCCGACCTTCTCCATCGCCTCCTGCATCGTCATGCCGTACTCGTCCGCTGAGCCGAGGCTGTAGGCCTGACGGCGGAAGTTCCAGTTCTCCGGCTTCAGCGCCAGCGCCTGCTTGAACTGGGCCACCGCCTCCGCGTGATGTCCGTGGCGTTCGAGGTAGAGGCCGAGCCGGAAGTGCGCCATCGCCTGCTCGTTCGACGTGTCCGAGGCGCCGACGCGGCGCTGCGTCTCCTCGGCCGGCGTGACGTAGATGCTCGCCGGACCGTTGCGCACCCAGTCGCGGATTCCGTCCAGGTACCGCTGGTTGACCGTCTGCTCGCCCGTCTCGCGGTTTCGACGCATCAGGTAGGTGGGGTCGTTGCCGCGCACGATTCGGCCCTCCTCGTCGATCCAGAAGATCGCTGGCACGTTGCGCGTGTTGTAGAGCTCGGCGACCACAAACTTCTGGTCGATCAGGGATGGGTGCTGCGGGTGCGCAGCCTCAATCAGCGGCCGTTCAACCTCGGCACCCTTGACGTCGCACCCGACGGTGATGACCTCGAGGTTCTGGCCGTGCAGTTCGTCGTAGAGGGCCTGCCAGACCGGCAGGTCAAAGCGGCATCCTCACCACGAAGCCCAGAGCGCGAGCACCACCTTCTTCCCGCGACGGTCCGACAGCCGGTGCATGCGGCCATCGAGGTCAGGGAGTTCGAAGTCCGGCGCATCCAGCATCTCGAACTGACCGCGACGTTCCTCCGGCCCCGGCCCGAAGTACCAGGTGCCGGTCGCTTCGTCGTGCGCAGAGGTCTGCCCGGCGTACTCAGCGAATCCGGCGACGTCGAGCCAGGTCGCGCCGTCCCGCTCGGACAGCAAGGCCGCGGCGCGGTCTTCGGGCAGCGGCACGCACAGTTCGTCGCGGCACACACCCTCCGGCTTGATCTCCCACCCGGTCGAGCCGAGCAACTCGTCTTTGCGTATCCACAGCCGAGCGCCCTCCGCGCGCGCATTCGCCGGTGTTGTCTCGGATTCGCTCGTCAAGATCGTGACAGCCATTCGCTTCGCCTTCCTAACGGACGCCTATGCGCGAATACCCATCGTACGGCTTCCGTCCCGCCCGTGGCCTTGGCTCGGATACAACCTGCACGGAATCGAGAGAGGACGTGCCACCGCGGACCTCAGGAGTATCCTCGCGCCCCGCGGCATGCGGAGTGGAGGACGCTGTGACCGACGAGCCTCGATACGAAACGTATGACCCGTCAAAGCACGACCGCGACACCCCGCAAAGCACGTTCGGGCCCGTCGTGCGCGTGGACAAGGTCGAGGACGGCCGGATCCACGTCATCACAATGAACCGGCCGCATCGCATGAACGCCATCGGCGACGGGATGGGCGAAGCCCTGTACGACGCGTGGATCGACTTCCGCGACGACTCGAAGGCACGCGTCGCGATCCTGACCGGGGCGGGCGACCGCGCCTTCTGCGCGGGTGCTGACCTCCTCAACGCCGCCGCGAGGACGCGCGAGCCGCAGGCCACGAACCCGTCGGAGGCGCTTGCGCGTCGCAACGCCGGTGACGCGAAGCACTGGATCCCGCTGGCGGAGAAACTGGGCGTCTGGAAGCCGACGATCGCCGCGATCAACGGATTCGCCATCGCCGGCGGCTTCCAGTTCGCGATGCAGTGCGACATCCGCGTGATGTCGGAGACGGCGCGCGTCGGGATCGCCGAGGCGCGCTGGAACATCACGGCGGCGCACTGGGCGATCCCGCTGACGCGCCAGATCGGCCTCGGCCCGGCGCTTGAGTTGACGCTCTGGGGGGACACGCTGTTCGACGCGCAGCGCTGCTACCAGCTGGGCTGGGCGAACCGCGTCGCGCCACCGGGCGAGTTGATGGATACCGCGATGGAGTACGCCCACCGCGCGCTGGACATGGCCCCGCGCGCCGTCCGCAACATGAAGGAAGCGATGTACCGCGGCTACTACATGGACCCGATCCTCGGTGAGGCCTTCGGCGGGGCACTGGAGGCCAATCTCGCCGGGATGCAGGACTCGATCGAAGGCCCTCGCGCCTTCGCGGAGAAACGGCGGCCGAACTTCACCGACTCCTGAGGAGTCCGTCCGACGAAATGCAGGAGGCGCCCGCCGGGGGCGCCTCCTGCACAGTCCTCGACTGGCGGGGCCGCTACCAGGCGGCCTCGAGCATCGCGATTGCGCCGCGGATGTGGTTCTCCGGGTCACGCAGTCCCGCGTTCGAGTTGAAGATCTTCACGCTGTCCTGTGCGATCGCCGGGAAGTCCTCTTTCGAGATCTTCAACTCCCGCACGCTCGCCGGCATCCCTTCCTCGCGGTAGATGCGCTCGACCTCGTCCGCGATCGCCTTCTGCGTCTGCTCCGCGCTGCGCCCTTCCTTCCAGATGCCGAGCTGGCGGGCGACTGCATCGAGCGTCTCTGATGAGGGCGTCTTCGACTGCCGGATCACGGTCGCGCGCAATGCGGAACCCGAATCCTGCTGCCAGACGTGCGGGTAGCGGATGTGCAGCGCCGTGCCCAGGCCATAGTCGCCCTCAAACGACTCGCCCTCGTGCATGTGCGCCCCGCGTAGCGAGTCGTCGGCCGCCCGGTTGCCGAGGAGTGCGGAAGTGAAGAGGTCGAGGCGCCAGTCGATCGCGCCCGGCTCCTCGTGCATCCGGCGGAACGCGCGCGAATGCAGCGTCTTCATGTGCTCGCGGTCCGCCTCGACCAACGGGTTCTCGGCCCGACGGCCGGCGCTGAGCGCGGAGCCGATGTACCCGTTGATGCAGAACCCGCGCATCATGTCGAGCGGCGTCGCCATGATCGCTTCGTGGTCCCAGATCAGCGCCGCGGGGCGCGTCTTCGGGTCGAAGTACTCGAGCCGGTTGTGGTCGAGGTGCGGGCTGGCGACGCCCTGACCGCCGCGGTTCATCGCGCCGGTCGGCGTCGTGGTGATGTTGATGATCGGCAGTTTCGGCGCGTTCAGCCGCGGGCTCACCGCCGGCTTCCCCTCCGGGTACTGCGTCGCCATCGCCTCGTGGTCGCCCGTCTCGCACAGGTAGATGTCGATCACGCGCGTCGCGACGACGATCGTGCCGGCGCCGAGGGAGATGAGCAGGTCCGCCCCGGCCTTCCGCGCCGCCTCCGTCGCAGCCACGACGTCCGGGTACGGAGCCTCGATGTGGATGCCGTCGAAGTAGCCAGCAAACAGCGGGCCCAGGGCCTTCTCCACCCGCTCCACGCTGTTCGTCTTGCTCTTGATCGAGGGGGAGCAGAAGACGAAGGCGTGCTTCGCGCCCAGGCGGATGACCTCCTCCTTCAGGCGGTTCTCGATCGCCTCCGACCCAACGTGCAGGCGCCAGTCATAACTGCGCGCGGAGAATTCGTAAGGGTTTGAAAAGTCCCTTGGTGGCATCAGGCGTTCCTTGTCTCCGGAACTCGACCGTTTTGCACGCGGATGGTGTGCTTCCGCCGGAGGGTCGTCAACCCCAAACGTTATAAGACCGGCTGCGCTTCAAATGAGGTGGGAGGCGTGAGGGCCGCGCGAGAAGCACGGATGTGCTACCAGCAGATGCCTGAACATTAGCCAAGCATACAAACTCTAACGCTCGGCAATGTTCAGACCGTATATAATCTGCGCGCACCCGGGAGGTCCACATGCGATTCCTAGTCACGTCCATCCAGACGGTGCCACCGCCGCCCGAGGCCGCGCTTGGCCTGTTCGATGCGCTCTCCGCGTGGGCAAAGGCGCACAAGGAACAGGGCAAGCTCGAGCAGATCTGGAGCTTCGCGGGACTGCAGGGCGGCGGCGGGATTGCAAACGTCGCGACGCTCGAGGAACTCGACGCCTTGATGGCGGGCTTCCCGCTGGCCCCCTTCTCGCACACCGAGGTCTACCCGCTCGTCGACCTCGAGCCTTCGCTCGAACAGGTGAAGCAGGCGATCCGCGCGATGATGCCGCCGAGCTAGCCGGCAGGGGTCTGAGCAGGTTCTGCCCCGGAATGCAGAAGAGGCGCCCCGAAAGGCGCCTCTCAACTGTCACCTGGTAGCGGGGGCGGGATTTGAACCCGCGACCAACGGCTTATGAGTCCGCTGCTCTACCACTGAGCTACCCCGCCGTCGCTCAGTATCCCGAGGCGTCACGGTGGCTGTCTAGCCCAGCGCTGCGGGGCCGCCTAGGCGTTCAGCAGATTCTCGATCTGCGCGATCACCTCGGGCTCGTCCGCCTTCACCTTGAAGTGCACGCGCGAGACCACGTTGCCCTGCTTGTCCACCAGGTACTTCTGGAAGTTCCAGCGCACGTCCCCGCCGATCGGGTCGGGCAGCGTGGTCAGGTACTGGTAGAGCGGGTGCATCTCCTCGCCCTTGACACTGATCTTGGAGAAGAGCGGGAACTTCACGCCGTAGGTGAGTTCGCAAAACTGCGCGATCTCATCGTCGGTCCCCGGCTCCTGCCCGTTGAAGTCGTTGGCCGGGAAGCCGAGGATTTCGAACCCACGGTCGCGGTACTGCTCGTAAACGCGTTCCAGCACCTCATACTGAGGCGTCTGACCGCACTTGCTGGCCACATTCACCAGCATCAACACCTTGCCGCGGTAGTCGGCGAGTGACTGTTCCGTGCCGTCGATCCGCTGCATCTTGAAATCAAGCACTGACATCTCCCTTTCCGCCTCGCCCCCGGGCGTCGGGCCGGTGGGCGGGTGTCTGGTGCGATCGTACCAGTCGGGTCACAGAATCCCCCCGACGTAGCGAGGAGGCCCCATGCGAATCGCCATCACCGGAGCGACCGGCCTCGTCGGCTCCGCCCTCGCCGATTACCTCGAGGGCGCGGGCCACGAGGTCTACCGGGTGCGCCGGGGCAGATCGCAGGACCGCCTCGCCGACTGGAATCCGGCCCTGGGCTGGATTCGCCCCGGCGCCCTCGACGGCCTGGATGCCGTGGTCCACCTCGCCGGGGAACCGATCGCCGGTACGTCCATCCTCAGCGCCCGCTGGACGCCCGCGATGCGCGAACGGCTGCGCACCTCCCGCGTCGACGCCACCCGGCTGCTGATCGGCCACCTCGCCACGCTCCCGCACCCACCGAGGGCGTTCGTTGCGGCCTCCGCGATCGGCTTCTACGGCAACCGGGGCGACGAACGGCTGACCGAGGACTCCCCGCACGGTGGCGGCTTCCTCGCGGGCCTCGTGCGCGACTGGGAACGGGCGTCCCTGAGCGCCCGGCAGGCGGGCATGCGCACTGTCCTGCTGCGCTTCGGCCATGTCCTCTCGTCGAAGGGCGGCGTGCTTAGCCGGATGCTCCCGACCTTCCGTCTCGGCCTCGGCGCGCGCTTCGGCAACGGCCGTCAGTACTTCTCCTGGGTCGCCGTCGAGGACGTCGTCCGCGCGGTCGAGTTCGCCCTGAGCACCGAGATCGACGGGACGCTCAACGTCACCGCCCCGGAGCCCGTCACGAACGCCGAGTTCGCGAAGGCCCTCGGCCGCGCCCTCCACCGCCCCGCCGTCTTCGCCGTCCCGCCCTTCGCGCTCCGCGCCCTCATCGGCCCCGGTGCCGACGAGCTCTTGCTCTGGGGCCAGCGCGTCCTCCCGGCGCGGCTGCTCGCGGCAGGGTTCGAGTTCAGGCACAAGGATGTGGATGAGGCGCTCCGGGCAACGTTCGGCCGATAGCATCTGCAGGCCCCAGAGCCCCGATGCGCGGCCACGAGGACCGGCGTCCGTGACGCCAGCGGGATAACCAGCGACCATTCATACCCCACCCGTGATGCCGCTCCCGAGACGGGCCTGCCCTTGTTACAGCCTGGACTGAAGCCGACGACGACGGGGCCCGGCACGCGGCCGCGACGGACCGTGTTCTACGGCTGGTGGATCGTCGGCGCCGGTGCGTTCATGCAGTTGCTCCAGGGGACGCTCCTCGGGCAGGCGTACGGCTCGTACGTCGTCGTGCTCCACAACGAGTTCGGCTGGAGCCGCACGCTCCTCTCCGGCGCGTCCGCGGTACGCGAGATGGAAAGCGGCATCTTCGGGCCGGTGCAGGGGTGGTTCCTCGACCGCATCGGGCCTCGACTGGTCGCGCGCGTCGGGATGATCACGCTCGCGGCGGGGTTCTTCATCTTCAGTCAGGTCCACTCACCGGTCACCTTCTACGCGGCGTTCCTGGTCATGTCCCTCGGCGCGAGCCTGATGGGCTACCTCACGCTCACCCACACCGTGGTGCAGTGGTTCGAGCGACGACGCTCCACCGCACTCAGTCTGATGAGCCTCGGCGGCGCCCTCGGTGGCGTGATCCTGCCCGTTACGACGGTGCTGGCCCTCGAGACCTTGGGCTGGCGCACGACGGCCTTCGCCTCGGGCGTGATCGTCCTTCTGGTGGGGGTGCCGGTCACTCAACTGCTGCGGCCGGACCCCGCGGCGATGGGCCTCCGCCCGGACGGAGCGCCTCCCGCCGAGCCGAACGCCGACGGCACCACCCCCACCAGCGGCTCGATCGACTTCACGCTCCGAGAGGCCCTGCGCGCGCCCTCCTTCTGGTGGGTGTCGCTCGGCCACGCCTCCGCGCTGTTCGTGGTAGGCGCGGTGAACGTCCACATGGTGTCGCACCTCAACGAAACGCTGGGGTACTCGCTCGGCCGCGCGGCAGGCGTCTACTCCGCCGTCACGATGATGTTCATGCTCGGGACGGTTTTCGGCGGCTGGATGGGCGACCGCGCGAGCAAGCGCTGGCTCGCATTCGGTTGCATGGGGATGCACGCTGTGGGGATGCTGCTCCTCTCGCACGCGACCAGTGGCCTGATGGTGGCGGCATTCGTGGTCATCCACGGCAGCGCGTGGGGGATGCGCGGCCCGCAGATGGCCGCGCTGCGCGCGGACTACTTCGGCCGCGCCGCCTTCGGGAAGATCATGGGGATCTCGAACATGGTGGTCATTGTCGGGTCGATCTCGGGCCCGCTGCTCGCAGGCGTCATCTACGACCACACAGGGAGCTACCAGGTCGGGTTCGACCTGCTCGCTCTCTTCGCCGCCCTAGGCTCCATCTTCTTCGCCCTCGCCACCCGGCCGAAGCCGCCTCGATGACAACCGGAACGACGAGGGCCGGGCAGCGCTCGCTTGTCAGCGGCGCGCTCGTGGCGTGAAGTAGATTGACGCAGATCGACGCAGATCGCTGCCGGCGCAGCGGGGAGGACGGACCGGGATGATGGAGAACGCCACCGTGACCGAAAGCGGCCTGAAATACGTCGACGAGGTGGTCGGTACCGGCGACTCGCCGCGCATGGACCAGCAGGTGACCGTCCACTACACCGGCAAACTCGCCTCCAACGGCCGCAAGTTCGACAGCTCAGTCGACCGAGGCCAGCCCGCGACGTTCCCGATGAACGGGGTGATCAAGGGCTTCTCGGAAGGGCTCTCGACGATGAAGGTCGGCGGGAAGCGGACGGTCTACATCCCGTCGGCGCTTGGTTATGGCCCGCGTGGCACCGGCCCCATCCCGCCGAACGCCGACCTGATCTTCGAGCTGGAGTTGATCTCGATCAGCTAGCCGGGCGACGCGTGCAGGCCAGCAGCAGCCAACTCCGATGAGTTTCTCCGGGCCGGCAGGCCCTCGGGTACCCCGTCGCCGTGCCATCCGGGTCGCGCTCGCGGGCGGGTTCCTCGCGGCCACCGCGAGCGCGCTTGGAATCGCGGGCGCGTTCCTCCGGCCTCGCCCGCCTCGCGAGTTTGGCGCGTCAGTCGATGCCGGACATGTCCGCGACTTCCCGCGCGGTGCCGGCCCTACCCACGACGCCGAGTTCCGGTTCTGGCTGGCGAACCTCGATCCATCCGACGCCGACCAGAACGGTACCGGCGGCGGCGCGGGCCTGCTTGCGTGTTATGACAAATGCCCGCATCTCGGTGAGGTCGTCGATTGGCGTCCGGAATTTGAGTTCAACGGGGCGCATGGCTGGTACCGCTGCCGCAAGCACGGGGCGACGTACACCAGGGCCGGAGTCCGCGTCTTCGGGCCGGCCCCCCGCTCCCTCGACACGATGCGGGTGACGGTCGACCAATTCGGGGCAATCACTGTGCACACCGGCGATATTGCCCGAGGCGACACCGACAACCCGAAGCGGGCCGTCCAACATCCCCTGCTGCCCTCGTAACCCGCGGCGAAGGCCAGCGCCCTCGCGGAGTCTGGTCGAAGCACTCTCGTGGTGTCGAGCGCCCCTCGGCTGCCTCGC